>JASHYE010000172.1 GCA_030043155.1 Candidatus Acidiferrales bacterium
CCGGCGCCAGATGAAGCTGATCGACCACGGCTTTGATGTCGCGTGCGCGTGCCGCAGGATACAATCCCTCGCTCGTCATCGTCGATTCGCCTTGCGAACGAGGATCCATGGCCACGACGCGATAATTTTTCGAGAAATAGTCAATTTGTTTCTGCCAAATCCACGCCGGCATCGTCCAGCCGGGAATGAAAAGGAGCGCTGGCTGCTCGTGAACCTTACTGATGGAAACATTGCCTGTTGTGACTGAGCCAGGAGGGGGAGTCCCACCGATCTGAAAAATTCCCACGACCCTCGGCGCGCCGGCTTCTAGGTAATGAATTTTCACGCCGTCCGCAGTAGTGATGAAACCGCTTTTCGTTCCCACCGTTTTCGCATTCGCAGCGATCGCACTCAGCGCAAACAAGCTCGCAAGCAAACTCAAATTCCCAAATGTGCGAAACAACATTCCCACTCGTTTTGTCTCGACACTCATCACTTGCCACTCGTCACTGGGTTGTGGCGCAATGCTTTTCCTGCGAGTACGCCGGTGTATTTGCCGTCGTTCACCGCGAGGGTGCCGTTGATGAAAATATACTCCATGCCGACAGATAAGATTTCCGGATGCTCATAGGTTGCTTTGTCAGCGACGGTTTTTGGATCGAACGCGATCACGTCGGCGATGTTTCCTTCACGCAGCACGCCGCGATCTCTCAGCCCCAGCAATTCCGCAGGTAATTCCGTGCTCACGTGAACCATGAAGGGAAGCGTGATCAATTTCTTCTGATAGACGTACAAGCGCAGCTTGCGCGGGAAAGTTCCGTAGAGGCGCGGATGGCCCGGCGAGCCATCGGAATCGGTCATAACCCACGGCTGGCGCATGAAATTGTCCACGTCCTGTTCGCTCATGTTAAACGAAATCACGCCAAGCTCGTCCCAGGTTTTGTCTTTCGAGCACTCCTGCAAAATCGCGAGCGCGGTTTCAGGGGCGGGCATTTTTCGAGCCGCTGCGACCTGCGCCAAAGTTTTCGCGTAGAGTTCTGGCATGTGTTGCGACGTGAAAAGCAGAGTATTCGCGCCGCCACGCCGTTTTATGTTTTCCGTGATGGCTGCGAGAAGCTTTTCGCGCTGCGCGGGATCGCTGAGGCGAACCGAAATTTTCTGCTGCCCGCCTTCATGCGCCCACGGAGGCAGGAGCGATGCGGGAAGGCTCGTGCCTGAACCGGTGTAGGGATACTGCGCGGCGGTGACGTTTTGTCCGGCTGCGCGCGCAGCGTTGATTTTCGCGATGGCGTCGACGCTCTTGCCCCACACTTCCGGGCCGAGCGCTTTGATGTGCGAAATGTGCACCGGGATATGAGCCTCACGGCCAATTTCGAGAGTTTCGTCGATTGCACCGAGCAATCCAATGGAATACGAATCTTCGTCGCGCATGTGCGTGTCGTAGAATCCGCCGTACTGCGCGGCGACTTTCGAAAGCTCGATCACTTCAGGAGTTTTCGAAAAACTTTGCGGCGCATAAAAAAGCCCGGTGGAAAAGCCGAACGCGCCGCCCTCCATCGCTTTGCGGACGTAGGCGCGCTCCTGGTCGAGTTGCGCGGGAGTGGGATCTGCGTCGGCCATGCCCATCACGGCGCGACGGATGGTGCCGAAGCCGGTGAGAATTGCGACGTTCGTTCCGATTCCTTGCCGCTGATATTTGTCGAGCGCAGCAGCGACGTCGATAGGCCCGCCGCCGTCGTTGCCAACGACGACCGTGGTGACGCCCTGCATGATGTAGTTGAGATTATTGCGGCGAACGGGATCGTTGAGGTAGCCGTCGGCGTGAGTGTGGGGGTCGATGAAGCCGGGGCAGATGATGAGTCCTTTGGCGGAGAAGGTTTGCTTGGCGTGGACGCGCGCGCGCGAAGCGTTGCCAATGAAGGCGATGCGGTCGCCGGCGATGCCGACGTCGGCGCGGCGCGGGCCGCTGCCGGTGCCGTCGACGATCTGGCCGCCAACGAGGAGATAATCGAACTGCTCTGTTTGCGCCGGGACGGATGCAAGTGGAACGACAAGGAAAAGGGCGATGGCAAGTGCGGCCATGGCCGATGCGCGACGGAGGTTCAGGTTTGTGGATAGTGTTTTCATAGATTTAGGGCTGGATTATCCACCAAGGGCACGAATGTAGAAAGCGAATGTTGTCGGCAAGCCTCGCGTACTGTGGTGTTCGGAAATGGACGAAGTGGTGAAAAAAACCGCGAAAAAACTCGATTAGAGCCGACCTCGGTTCTTTGTTTTCAGTGAGTTGGCTCAATTTCTAATTTCCCATAGAAACTCGATTAGAATTTGCAAAGCGCATAAAAAGCGAAAAGCCGCCAAAAAGGCGGCTTGTGATGCGGGAGCAGAAGTTTGCCCGCGCGCCGAAGGTATATCTACTATGGAATAACTAAACTGTTAAGCAGAAAGGATGCCATTGGCGGTCAAAAGTTTTCCAGGAGATAGACGTTGCCCTGACCGGACTGCTGCGCAAAGGCGAGAAAGCGACCATCCGGGGATACGATCGGGGCAGAGAACCATTCATCGTGGTTGAGGAGGATTTGTGATTTTCCGGAGAGATCCAAATGTATGAGGTTGAAATCGCCGATGCCTTTTTGCGCGGCGCCGAACACGCCCTTACCATCGGAAGACCAGGCGAGACCGCCAAGGATGAAGGCCGGGATCGGCAGTTCGCGCTCTGCTCCCGTCTGCAGGTCAATAAAGCGGACTTTATTGCCTAGCCCGTTCCATCCGCTCACGGCGACACTTTTGCCGTCAGGGGATAGAGCCCAACTGAGCCACGAGCCGGGCGCCCCGATCTTGGTTCGGGCCAGTTCCTTGCCTTGGCCCCTCAGGGGATCCAGGAGATAGAAAACGAGTTGATCCTTGTCCATTCGGCTGAGGATGCAGCGGCCATCTGCTCTTCTTGAGCAGTCGAAGTTGAAACCACCGTCCGCAGACATCTCCATAATCTGTTCGGCAGCACCGCCGGTTGCCGGGATGCGCATCAACTTCACCGTGGGAACGTTAGAACCCGAAGGCGATACGGCATAAAGAATCCAGGCCCCATCGGGAGTGATCGCAGCACCGTCCTGAACATCCGGTCCCGGGTTAATGGGCTCCGCCGTTCCCTCGTGTACCGGCTGGCGATAGATTTGAAACTTGCCGCCAGTCCTATCGGAGGCAATCAGGAGGGATTGGCCGTCGCTTGACCACCAATTTGGCTGATTCAGGCTGTCGCTTTGCGTGAGTTGGACGGGGTTTTTCAGAGCGACGCCGCCAGGTTCTAACTCGTCGATGACAACATCCTGCCAGTTATGGTGTTTATAGATAACCAGACGCTTTCCATCTTTGCTCAGGCCGGATGGGACAGTAAAAATATTGTCCCAGTGGGTCAGTTGTACGGGTTCGCGGGAAGGAAGACCCGAATTGGGATCGGCAGCGACGTACCAGAGATTGTAGCTGCTCGCCTCATTGGCGGCATCGCGCGCCGAAAAGATAAGGCGTCCATCAACCGTCCATTGGAAGGATGCGGCCTGATTGTCTAGATTCGCGCCTTCATAGACCGGCACCGGTTTTGTGCCATCGAGTGCAACGGAGAGGATGGAAGCGGCGTTTCCGGCAGCTTCTTCAACACCGAATGCGATCCTGCGGCTTGTGGGGGACCACGCCAAAGCAAAGATCCGTCCGGAATCAATAGCCGAAACTTTCCTCGCGTTCTCCGCGTTTGCGGTCATTACCCAGATTTCGCTGAACCGTGAAGCCACGAAGGCGATCAAGGAACCGTCCGGGGAGGGTACGCCGAGAGCACTATGGATTCGGAGCTTACGCGGAGCGCCTCCAAAGATGGACAACGCCCACAGAACCCGTCCCTCGGTTTCCGACGAGGATTCAAGGAGAAGGCTCTGACCATCCGGGAACCAATAGACGTTGATAGGATTCTTTCGGAGGTCGTCAGGGAGAGAAATATCGTGTTCTTCGCCTGTGTCAACCGTCTGGATGTGTAACCCGTTGTGATCTTCATAGGCCAGATATCGTCCGTCGGCGGAAATCGAGGCACTCCGGAACGTTGACGTGGAATTAGGGGAATAGTGGGTTAACTGCCGTTCAGTAAGTGGCAAACGTGACGGCGTAGAACGGGGCCGGAGCCATCGATATCCGATCAGGGCAAACAGAAGAATGGCGGCGCAGGAAGCGAGGAGAATGAAGGGCTTCCGCCGTGAGGACGCGGAAGTGTGAGTCTGGGCCTGAGGATGGGGACCGAGTACAGCAGCAGAGGAAGCGGTAAGTCGCGCGCTTGACTCCGTGTCGCGTTTGAGGCGCTTAAGTTCGGCGCGGAGCTCGGACGCAGTTTGATAACGCAGGGTGCGATCTTTTTCGAGGGCTCTGTCGATGATCCGTTCGAGTTCGGCAGGCAATTCAGGATTCAAGCGCGAAGGGTGAACTGGCGAGCGATTCAGGATGGCGTCGTAGACCATGCCGCCAGTCCCAGCGCCGAAGGCCAGGCGTCCCGTGGCCATTTCATAAAGCACGGCACCGAAAGAAAACAAGTCGGTGCGGGCATCGAGTTTGTCACCGCGTACCTGCTCCGGAGACATGTAAGCGGCGGTGCCAACGGTTGAGCCCGGGCTGGTCAACAACTCATCGGCTGTGAGGCTGGCAGTGGAGCCTGCGAACGCGCCGACTCCTTCCGCGACTTTGTGGGAAGACGCGAGCATGGCAAGGCCGAAATCCAAGACTTTAGCGTGACCACTCTTAGTGATAAAGACGTTGGCCGGTTTGATATCGCGGTGAATGACGCCCTTTGCATGCGCAGCGTCCAGCGCATCGGCTATCTGGATGGCAAGGTCCAGGATTTCGTCTGTCTTTAATGGGCCAGCGGCGATCCGTTGCTTCAGGGTTTCACCATCGAGGAATTGCATAACGATGAATGGCTGGCCTTCGTGCTCGCCGATTTCGTAGACAGTGCAGATGTTCGGATGATCCAACGCGGAAGCGGCCTGTGCTTCGCGCTCGAAGCGCTCAAGGGCAGCACGGTCTTGCACCTTTCCTTCACGGAGGAATTTGACGGCAACGCGACGGTGAAGGCGCGTGTCTTCGGCGACGTAAACCACGCCCATGCCGCCACTGCCGAGTTTCTCGACGATGCGGTAATGAGAGACGGTCTGGCCAATCATGGGAGAGTTGGATGAGATTCTAAAGCCGGGAGAAGAGCGGAGTCAATGCAGCGCAGCGAGGACAGGGGCTATCGGCGTCAATCGGGCTCATTAGTTGCGGGGGCACGTTGCGGCCTTCGCGATCAGGGTCTCCAATACGCGTTGGTCCACATCGGCGAGCTTCTTGATATAAAGACAGCCTTTGCCGGTCGTATGGACGCCAAGTCTTGCGAGCAGGGGTCCAGGCTCGTCAAAACCGATCATGCCATATAAAACGGTGGCGGCCTTACGGGGCGAGAATGCAATAACAGGCATATCGCCCTCTCGGGCGCTCTCGTATTTGTAATGGTAGCTGCCAAAGCCTATGATGGATGACCCCCACATCTTCGGCTTTTCGCCGGCCGCGCTTTCCATTAGCTTGAGCAGGGTCTTCGGGTCCGCGCGCCTTGCCGGGTCTGCAATGGAGTCGATGAATGCCGAAGCGCTTGATTTGGTGGGCTTCGTTTTGTTCTGCGCCATTCCGGCTGCCTCCCGTTGTTCGGGAGACGGTATCACGAAAATGGACGTATGATACCGGGCCGACGCGCGAAGTTTTTGCGGCGGGAGGAATTCATGAAGCGACTTTCGTTGCGAGTGGTGGTGGTGCTTTTCCTGGGTTCGTTGGCAGTGATCGCGCAAGCGCAGCAACCGTCGTCGGGGCCGTCATCACGTTCCATGGACGACCTGAACTGGATGGAATTCAAGCAACTGGTGCCGTCGAAAAT
>JASHYE010000173.1 GCA_030043155.1 Candidatus Acidiferrales bacterium
GGCCAACGCCTCCGCCGTCGATATTGGATTCGATAAGGCTTTTCTGACCATCATCGACACGCACATCACCACGCTCGTGTCCGCCGCGTTCCTGTTCCTCTTCGGCACCGGCCCGGTAAAGGGATTTGCCATTACGCTGACGATCGGCCTTCTGGCCAACCTGTTCACGTCCGTTTATGTGTCACGAGTCATCTTCGACTGGCATCTATCTCGCATGGAGCGTGAAGCGGAGCTTAGTATATAGTTTTCAATAACATACATTAACCGAGGCAATCCAATAGCCACCGCGCTGTTTCGGGAACATTTTTCCGTGAAGCGGTGTCTAACTCGGCAAGGATAAGAGCGGACTTATGGAGTTTTTTCACGCGCCGAATTTCGATTGGATGAGCAAGGCGAAGTATTTCGCCACTCTTTCCGGCTGTCTGCTGCTCATCGGTCTTATTGCTGCCATTTATCACGGCGGCCTGCACTACGGAATCGATTTCGAAGGCGGAACCCAGGTCATGGTCCGCTTCTCTTCTGCCCCTCCCATCGGTCAAATCCGCAAGGCCCTCGACACCGCCGGCCTGAAAAACAATGAGGTCACCAGCAGCAGCGACATTTCCAACGCCAATTCCCGCAACGACGTGATGATTCGCGTTGGCCAAAACGGGAAGGGTGAAGTCGAGAGCGAA
Organism: Candidatus Acidiferrales bacterium; assembly: GCA_030043155.1. The sequence goes on from JASHYE010000173.1 coordinate 675, forward strand.
GATGCCGAGAACGCCGCAAAGCAAACTGTCCTGACCGCGCTCGAAAAGAACTTCGGCGCGCCCACCAGCGACAAGCCTGACTTCAACGCCGTAGCCGTGCCTGACCTGGCGAATTATCTTACCCGTCGCGACCCCCTCATGCTTCAAACTTCCGTCGGTGACCGCTACACTCAACTGGCTCAGGCGCTCACCGCCGCGCGCGACCGCGACCATGCCGGCATCGTTACGAATTTCGATCAGTTGAGCGGCATCGGCGGGGCGAACGCCGCGGTAATCGCGGCTCTCAAAGACGGATATTCGCTGAACAATTTCAGCGTCCTGAACGCCCAGGTCGTCGGGCCAACTGTCGGCGCGCAGTTGCGCCGTCAGGCCATTCTTGCGACGCTTTACGCTCTTGCCGGAATGCTCATCTACGTTGCATTCCGCTTCGAATGGATTTATGGAACTGCCGCGGTCATCGCCGTTTTTCACGACGTGCTCATCACCCTCGGCTTCTTTTGCCTCTTCTACAGTCATTTTGAGATTTCCCTCACCGTGATTGCGGCGCTTTTGACTCTTGTCGGCTATTCCATGAACGACACCATCGTCATTTTTGACCGCGTGCGCGAGAACCTGCGCCTGATGCGCCGCGAGCCCATGCCCGTCATCATCAACCGTTCCATCAACCAGACGCTCTCCCGCACCATTCTCACTAGCGGCCTGACTTTCCTTACGGTGTTTCTCCTGTTCGTCTTCGGCGGTCAGGTACTGCGAAGTTTCTCGTTTGCGATGGTCATCGGTGTTGTGGTAGGAACCTACTCGAGTTTTGGCATTGCGGCTCCGATTGTGGTGATTTGGACCAAATGGCGCGGTCAAGGCGCCACAGTTCCCGTTGCTTCTTCGGCTGATAAACGCGCCGAGAAGCGGCTGGCAACAGCACGGAGGTAAACAACTAATGTTCGACCAACTTGTCGAATCAACGAACAAAAAGAAGACCAATAAGGTCTGGAGTTTTTGGCTTTCGGCGGGCATTCAGGCGCTGATTCTCTTCGTCTTGATTTTAATCCCGCTGATTTACACCAGCGCTTTGCCAAAGGAGTTGCTGAATAGCACGTTCCTTGCGGCGCCGCCTCCGCCTCCACCACCGCCTCCGCCGCCCGCCGTTGTGCACGTAGTTAAGGTGAAGCCGGTTTTTCAGAATAAGTTTGTCGCGCCCACCGTCATCCCGAAGAAGATCGAGAAGATCGTCCAACAGCCGCAGCCCGACGTTGGTGCGGATAACGGCGTAATTGGCGGAGTGCCCAACGGCTCCGCCGGCGGAGTTATGGGAGGCATCCTCGGCGGAACGCCCGGAGGCCCGCCGCCGCCGCCCAAGCCGAGCGCCCCGATGCGCATCGGCGGTAACGTGATGGCCGCAAAGGAAATCTACGCGCCGGTGCCGCAATATCCGCAGATTGCCAAGATGGCGCACGTCTCGGGTACTGTGGTGCTTCACGCAATCATTGCTGAGGATGGCACGATCCAGTCACTGACCTTTATTTCTGGACCTGCTCTTCTTCGCGCGTCGGCAATGGAAACCGTGAGGACTTGGCGCTACCAGCCAACCCAGTTGGATGGACAGCCAACCAAGGTGGATACGACGATCTCCGTCGTCTTCACCCTCGGCGAATAAAATCCAGAGCTTCCGGCGGGCTCTCTCCCGCCGCAAGCTACTGTTTGATGTGGGGGCAGGAAGAGGCAGCTTGTGTTTGCTGCCAAATACTTTTCGATAATTTTCGGAGGAGGAAAGAAAGTTATGCTTGCAAATCTTTTAGGCGTCGCTCTGTTGTTCCAGGACACAAGCGGCGGAAGCGCAGGTGCACCGGGTTGGGACATTCGCAGCATGTGGCATACGATGGACGACCCCGCAAAAGCTGTCGTCATCATTTTGTTTATTATGTCCGCTTGGTCGGTCGGCATCATGATTGACCGCTGGCTGATGTACAGTGCGGCGCGCAAGCAGTCTCGCGTTTTCGTGCAGCAGGTCACCGGCGCTCTGAGGGACAACAAGCTCGATGAAGCGATTTCCATCGCCGAGCGCAACAAGAAGAGCCATCTCGCCAAGGTAGTCGCCACCGGGCTCTCCGAATTCCAGGCGGCATCGGCTCAGGTCGCCGATGAAGAAGTGATCGAAGCTGCCAAGCGCGCCCTTGAGCGCTCCGTCGCCATCGTCCACGCCGAAATGAAGCGCGGCCTCTCCGGCTTGGCCACCATTGGCGCCACCGCGCCATTCGTCGGCCTCTTCGGAACGGTCATGGGCATCATCGGCGCGTTCAAAGGCATCGCGGCTCAGCACGCTAGCGGCCTTTCCGCAGTCGCCGGCGGTATCGCTGAAGCTCTCGTCACCACTGCGCTCGGCTTGCTCGTTGCCGTGCCCGCCGTGTGGACCTACAACTATTTCACCAATAAAGTCGAAGCCTTCGACGTCGAGATGGACAACTCCTCGATGGAGTTGGTCAACTACTTCCTCACGCGCCGAGGCGGAAAGAAGTAAGTCATGGCGTATAAACCCAAGGTCGGCGCAACCATGGCTGCCCCCAACGTCATTCCCATGGCGGACATCATGCTCGTGCTGCTGATCATCATGATGGTCATCACGCCGATGCTCACAAACCGCCAATTGGTGGACATGCCCAAAGCAAAGAACTGGGAAAACATGTCCCCTGCGGAGCGTGACGATGCCGTCGTGGTGGCCATCACTCGCGATGGCCGGTACTATCTCGGAAACAACGAAATCGCCCTCAACACTCTCACCTCGACTGTTGAAGACAAAATGTCAAACAAGCTGAACAAGACCGTCTATATCCGCAGCGACTCAAACGCGAAATACGGTGACGTCAAGAAAATCGTTGACGCCGTGCGTGATGCGGGCATCGACAACGTCGGGCTGCTGACGCTCAAGGACGACTCCGGAGCGCCACAGCCGCCGCCGAACCTTGGCGGCACGCCCTAAGGAGAAAGAATTATGGGAATTTCAGTTGGACAACATGGTAGCTCAATGTCGGAGCCGAACGTCGTTCCTTTAATCGACGTTCTTCTCGTGCTGATCATTATTTTTATGGCCATCACGCCCACCACTCCGACAGGCCTGCCTGCGCTCGTGCCGCAGCCGCCCCCGAAGAATCAGAAGCAGCCGCCGCCCGATAACACCACCATCGTTGTGCAGGTGGCCTCAGACGGCAAGGTCATGATCAACCAGACGCCGGTTTCGTGGGATCAGCTCGGCCCGCAACTCAACGACGTCTTTAAGACTCGCGCCGACAAAACCGCGTTCGTCAAAGGCGAAGACGACACCTCTTTCGGATACGTCGAACACGCTATTGATATCATGCGCGGCGCGGGCATTACGAACGTCGGCTTGATTACGGCAAAGATGGAAGCTGGACAATGACTTTTGCGTCCGGGCTCGTAGTGCGCCCGGGCGCTTCCCCAACCGGCCCTGCACGCCTTGGCTCGCGCTCGAAACGCAGCGCTCCTTCGCTCGCGTGAAGCGGCCGGTCGGTCAAAAAATCATCG
>JASHYE010000018.1 GCA_030043155.1 Candidatus Acidiferrales bacterium
TGCCGCCTCACACCAAAAGCGCCAAGCCCTGAACCGCATTGAGCCGCGTGGGCAAGCTATCCGGCAGTATCAGCCCGCGACCGAGATTAATTTGACCGCGAAGCCCCCCGATAGGAGACGCTGCCAGTAAATCACAATCCCCGACGCCGTGGCAGAGATGTACAACACCTGGCCGTTCTGAGTGTCGGCATCAACCGCCAAGGGGATGACAGCAACGGAAGTGTTCGCTTTGATAAGGACCGGATCGCCTTCATTCCTGAGGAGGGCCTCTTCCAAAAACTTACCAAGCCGTCTGAGCAAGTCTATCCGCTCCCGGAGCTGCTTTTTGCTTCGTATGTTTTCCCAGTCAAAGTTGAAGTCAGAATCCATGTGGTTATTTCGCAGGAACTCTGCCATTGGACCCCCCGTGGCCTGGGTCGCTACCAAGGGACTAGCGGCGAAGGCAGGCATGGAAACTGCATACCGGAATTGCCAAATGCAAAGACCGCCATATAGCGCCGCAGCTTCTCGATACTCGTTTTGGCCAACTCCCAGTTTCAGCAGGGAACGCGGGACAACAAACAAACCGCATTCTTCGGGTTGATCACATTCGGGGAAACTGCCGCCATAGAATCTACTCTCCAGGGACGAAGCCTCCGACGGAGACGTCGAATACAACTGCTGGGCAAACTCGGTCGTATCCTTGACCAGCTCTTCGGCGTCGGCCAGCTTGACAACACCGTCGCTCGGGTAGAAGGCATCATTGGGGACGTCGCCGGGCCCCAGTGAGACCGGGTGCAGGGCTACGACGTTGGTGGTCTTCGGGTCGTACTCTGCAATGAGGAATCCGCCGGACCTCAAGAGATCGGGGAGAGTTCTATTTCCATAGAGGTCGATCTGGTGGGCCCTAGCCTGCTCAAGGGCTTCGTCTCCGATACGCCGCGTATCGGCATTTGCGACAATCTTCCTGAGAACCGTAAAGGAGCTTCCCGGCTTCGCATTGTGATGAGCCGCAGCGATTGCCTCCTGTGGCGTCAAGCGCTGGCTGGACGGAGCCACGTCAGCTGAAATTCCTCTCTCGTTGGATGGTGTGATCAAACATAAAACGCACACCGCCGCAGCGATGAGACTCATCTTTTTCATGGCAAGCCTCGTAGTTTCACACCTGCCCCCTCCTCAACTCCTCCAGCGGATAAAACGTCCCGCGCCACACCACTCCGCCGCGCCCCAGCGTCACTACCATCGAACGCAAAATAATGTACACAATCACCAGCGCGCCCAGCGTGTGCGTCACGCCAAACCACCTCGACGCCTTCGCACGCGGCATCAGCAGCGTCTCGAAAATTATCGCCGCGATCACAGCCACCCCCGCCGCGATTTGCGCCGCGCCTCGCGCGAAAATCACGCCGAGCACCGGCAGCACGCTTAACAGAAAAGTATTGCACGCTACCGCAATCGCCATCGCGGCATTAAATCCCATCCCCGCGAACATATTCTTCGTCAGCCCTTTTACAATGTTCCCAAATCCCTCCTGCCATCTCACGTGCACTAAATCCTCGCTCGGCGCCACGATTGACCGAAATCCTCCCATCTTCACCAATTTCCCCAGTTTCATGTCGTCCACCACTTCCATCGCCAGCCGCCGATGCGTCCCAATCGCCTCGTATGTCGACCGCCTCACCATTTGAAACGCACCCACTCCCATGTACGCTTTCGATTTCGGCTCGCGCGTTTTCCATGGATGCATCAGTGCAAAGCACGCGCCCAAATATCCCAGCGCCACCGGCTCCCAAAATCCTCGCAAATCCAGTCGCACCAGCAGCGTCAAATGGTCTGTGCGCTCTTGTTCCACGACTGCCAGCGCGCGCCGCAACAACTCCGGCGCAAACTGCACGTCGGCATCCGTGAACACCAGCCATTCGCCGTTCGCTTTTTCATACGCCGTCGCCAGCGCATGCGGCTTGCCCAGCCATCCCTGCGGCAAATCCGCGACGTGAATCGCTTTCAGCCGCGAATCGCGCGCCGCAAACTCATCCAGAATTTTTCCCGTTGCATCCGTCGAACGGTCGTCCACCGCGATCACTTCATAATTCGGATAATCCAATTTCAGCAGGGAACTGAGCGCGGCCGGCATTTTTTCCGCTTCGTCGCGCGCCGCAAATAGAATGGAAATCTTCGGGTTCACCGGCCCGCTAAACGGCGCAATCGCCGTCAGCGAAGGAATGCTCGCCATTCCACGATAAGTCATTACCGTGGAGGCAATCCAGAAAATCGCAATCAGCGCGAAAACAATCGTAGCAAAAGTGTGCAAGCTGATTTTTCCAGGCACGGAAACGGCGAAAAAGCTATCCTATCACGCAATGTCCACCACCATTGCGATTGTGGGTGCAGGGCGCCTCGGCCGCGTCCTCGGTCGCAGTCTGCGTCGTGCCGACTGGAAAATTGGCGCCGTTGTCGCGCGCTCGGATTCCTCCGCGCGTTCCGCCGTTCGCACCATCGGAGCCGGCTTCCCGCTCGCCGGCATCTCCAGTCGCATTCTTCACGCGACTATTGTC
>JASHYE010000174.1 GCA_030043155.1 Candidatus Acidiferrales bacterium
CGCCCGCCCAAAGATGGCGAGCGCTACTTCGCGCTGATCAAAGTGGAAGCCGTCAATTTCGAAGATCCGGAAGTTGCGCGCAACAAAATCTTTTTCGATAACCTGACGCCGCTCTACCCGCAGGAACGCATCCGCCTAGAAACGACCAAGGAAAATCTCACGGGCCGCGTTCTCGACATGCTCTGCCCCATCGGCAAGGGCCAGCGCGGACTGATCGTCGCGCCGCCGCGCACGGGCAAAACCATGATGCTGCAATCCGTCGCCAACTCGATTACGGCGAATCATCCGGAAATCGCGCTCATCGTGCTGCTTATCGACGAGCGGCCCGAAGAAGTCACCGACATGCAGCGCACGGTCAAGGGCGAAGTGATTAGTTCCACTTTCGACGAGCCACCGCAGCGCCATATTCAAGTTGCTGAAATGGTTCTCGAAAAGGCCAAGCGTCTCGTTGAGCACAAGCGCGACGTGGTGATTCTGCTCGATTCGCTCACGCGCCTCGGCCGCGCCTACAACGCCGTCACGCCTCCATCCGGAAAAGTTCTCTCCGGCGGTATCGACGCCAACGCTTTGCAGCGTCCGCGCCGCTTCTTCGCCGCCGCGCGCAATATCGAAGAGGGCGGCTCGCTCACCATCATCGCGACCGCGCTCATCGACACGGGCAGCCGCATGGACGACGTGATTTTCGAAGAGTTCAAGGGCACCGGCAACATGGAAATCAACCTCGACCGCCGGCTCGTCGACAAGCGCGTTTTCCCTACCATCGACATCAACCGCTCCGGCACGCGAAAGGACGAATTGCTTCTGCCTGCCGACGAATTGAATCGCGTGTGGGTGCTTCGAAAGGTCTTGAGCCCGCTGTCAACTGTGGAAGCGATGGAATTGCTGCTTGGCCGCCTTACAAAATCGAAGAGCAACGCCGAATTCCTCGGCTCCATGTCCAGCCCAAGCTGACAAATCCGACGAGGGTTTGGCATCCTGAGCCTGCCTGCGCAGCGGCGAAGGATCCCAATTACGTGGAGCTTGCGGAGAAACACACGCTCTGTGCGAGGACTGAAAAAAATGGCCCCACGGACTTCGTGACCGTTGCAGCCGCTTCTCGCGCCCGCATCAAATCGATCGCACCACGCTATGTTTCCCTATCGACTATAAAACCTTCTTGCCATCCCGTTTGCCCTAGCTTGTATTCGTGAACTTGGAATCCTTACGGAAAGTCGACGAAACCGGGCTTTCCCTTTAGCGGCTCGATCGCGCCTTTCGCATCTGCTTCGGTCTCGTAGATTCCAATCAGAAGCTCGATATCTTCGGCTTCCTTGCACTCTTGAACGAACCACAACCCATAAACGACGTTTTTCATCGGCGTGTTGCGGCTTCACCCCTAGTTTCCCGCGCCATCATCGCGATCAGGCGGGCAACTTCTTCCGGTTCCATGGCGGTGCTGTCGACGTACACTGCGCCTTCGGCTCGAATCAGCGGCGAATGCTCACGGCTCGCATCGCGCCGGTCGCGTTCGCGAATTTCTTCTAGCGTGCGCGCTAAATCGATCGCGTCGCCCTTCTGCTGATGCTCGAGCCAGCGACGACGCGCGCGAACTTCATCTGAGGCAGTGAGGAAAATCTTCAGCTCAGCGTCGGGAAAAACCACGCTGCCGATGTCGCGGCCTTCCATCACCACACTGCCGCTCGCGCCTGCGCGCCGCTGCTCCGCGACCAGCACGCGCCTCACGCCTTCGATCACCGCAACTTTCGACGCCGCTTGCGAAACTTCCGACGTGCGAATCGCCTCGGTGATGTCCTCTCCATCAAGCAAAACGCGCTGCGCCCCGCCATTCTTGCCAGCTTCCGGGCGCAAATCGATTCGCGCGGAACCGGCAAGCGCAGCGAGCTTTTCCGTCGCATCCATCGGGATTTTCGCGCGCAACGCCTTCAGCGCCACAACGCGATACATCGCGCCCGTGTCGATGTACGTATAGCCGAGCAGTTCAGCAACGCGCCGCGCCGCCGTGCTCTTCCCCGACCCCACCGGCCCGTCAATGGCAATGACCAATCGTGAATCCGTCATTTGTGTATTGCGATTTCCAAAAATCGAACGCAGGCGATCGCGGCAGCGCAACCGAGGAACGTAATCAGAAATCCGAGTGCCAGGGGGTACAAGCGACCGCTGGGATACAGACGCCTGTATTCCCGGGATGCTCTGCTATATCCCGCGAACGGATCGAAATACCAGTATTCCATCCCCATCCATTTCAGGCGACCTGCTCGCCAAAGCGAAAAATGTGATTCTGCGGGCAGTTTCCTGTTTGACAGCTTGCACATAGTCCTGCCTAGCCCGACAAATGAGAAAAAAAAACGGACGCGATTCCGAACAGCACACTCAATGGCGAGATCCTCAGACCGGCCACCATGAAGTTAAATCCTCTTGAACGCGCGCTCGATTTCGCGCACCGAATAGCGCAGCACCACCGGCCTGCCGTGCGGACAGCTCATCGGATAATCCGCCTTCGCCAGTTCCGCGAGCAGCCATTCCATTTTCGTTTGGTCGAGCGGCATGTTGACTTTGATCGCCGCCTGGCACGCCGTTGAAGCCGCGATGCGCGACTGAAGCGATTCGAGCGAAATCGACTGCGATTCACGCGCCACGCCATCCAGAATTTCCGCTAGCAGTTTCTCGGCGTTGCTGCTCGCGATTCCCGCGGGAGCAGCCGAAATTGCGACACTGCGCGGGCCCATTAGCTCCGCTTCGAACCCATTCGCGCGCAGCTCCTCGGCAATCTGCTCGAAAATCGCGATCTGATGCGGCGAAAGCTCCGCCACAATCGGCATCAGCAGCCGCTGACCTCCCACTGCGCCCGCGCGCCGAGCCGCCAGATGCTTTTCGAACAGCACGCGTTCGTGCGCCACGTGCTGGTCAATGATCCAAAGACCTTCTTTATTGACGGCGACAATGTAGCTCGCGTTGATTTGCCCGAGCGGCTTCAAATTTCCAATATCATGCGGTCCTGGGAGTGCGCCCGCCGATTCCGATTCGATATCCGCTGACGCCGAAGCCCGCTCGCATCCATCGCCCGATTCCGGTACCGCACGCGGCAGCGCAATTGTCTCGGCGATTTCGAAATTCAATCGCTGCGGAATCGGCTGCTCCGGCGCGCCGGAAAGCGCAAATGCATCGTCAAGCTGCGTCTCGAATTGCGCCGAAGGCGGAACAGCAGCGGGCTCAGCCACGCCAAAGTCTGCCGCCGATCCATTCTCCCGCGCAGGAGCTGGCGCTGCGGCGTTCATCGCAGGCGGAAAACTCGGGACCACGGCTGAATTCGCGCCTGCCCCGGCGGCAAACGCCGCTTCCGGCTTGCGCGCGTCCGCTGGCGCAAAACTCGGCACGGGACGCGCATGCGACAGCGCCATGCGGATCGAATCGCGCACGAAATCGTGCACTACCTGCGAATGCCGGAAACGCACTTCGATTTTCGCCGGATGCACGTTCACGTCGACTTCTTCGTACGGCAATTCCAAAAACAGCAGCACCGCCGGAAAAACTCCCGGCGGCATAATATTTCGATACGCCTCATTGATCGCGTGCAGCACGAGCCGGTCGCGAATGAGCCGCCGGTTCACAAAAATGTAAATGGCGTTGCGGTTCACGCGCTGAATTTCCGGCCGCGACACGAATCCCGAAACGCGAATCCGCGCCGACTCCTCTCCCGGTTCGAGCGCCGCTTCCGTAATGGCCGCGCGAATTGGCGCTTCCTGCGGCGCCATTTCCACCATTTCCATCGCCACCTGCCGCCCAAATACCTGATAAACGCGCTCCGCCATCGTCTCCGTTGGCGTCGCGTTCAGAATTTCCTGCGTCGGCGTCTTCAGCAGAAATTGCTTGTCGGGGTGCGCGAGCGCATAGTGCGTCACGAGCGAAGCGATGTGGCCCAGCTCGGTCGTTTCCGACTTCAGGAATTTTCGCCGCGCCGGAACGCAGTAAAAAAGATCCGCGACACTGATCGAGGTTCCCGCCGGCGCGCCTGCGGGCTTCACGCTAACCAGTTTCCCACCAGCAAATTCGATGCGCGCGCCTTCCGTTTCTTCCGCCGCGCGCGTTTCCAGCGTCAGCCGCGAGACCGCTGCAATCGAAGGCAGCGCTTCGCCGCGAAAGCCCAGCGTTGAAATC
>JASHYE010000003.1 GCA_030043155.1 Candidatus Acidiferrales bacterium
GCTCCCTGCGCGAGAATCATTTTCAAAACATCAACGCGCCGCGCGCCAAGAGCCATGCGAATTCCAATTTCGTTGGTACGCTCCGTGACGCTGTAGCTGATTAATCCGTACAGGCCAATCGCCGCGAGCAAAATGGCGAGCGCCGCAAACACCGCGAGCAAATTCGTGGCGAAGCGCTGCGGGCCAAGCGACTCACCGATGCGCGCGTCCATTGTGTTGAAATCCGTCAGCGGTTGACTTGGGTCCACAGAATGGACGGCGTTGCGAATTGTAGATTCGGCCGGCGCTGCATTCAGGTTTGATTTGGCAACCAGGTATCCGCTGGTCCCGAACTTCGCTTGCTGATACGTCGAGTAATAATAGACGCCTTTCGAGCCGCTTTGCGACATGCTCGCCGATGATTCCTCCCCGGCCAGTGTGGTGAAGCGAATATGGCCGACGATCCCGACGATCGTGTACCAATCTTTTCCGTCGTTGCTGATTTTCTGTCCGATCGCGTTTCCATTCGGCCAGTATTGGCGTGCGAGATTGTCGTCAATCACCGTGACGCCCTGCGAGCCCGTGCGGTCATCGTCTGTGAAAGTGCGGCCCTTCAGCAGCGGAATGCCGAGCGCAGTGAAGTATCCCGGAGTAACCAAGCGAACATCGCCGTGGGGCCCTGGGCTTCCCGGCTGGTCTGGTTTGCCCTCGATTTTGAAACTGGAGGAGCCGTTTGTGCCACAAAACGGTATCAGACTGCCCGCCCCGGCATCCTTGATCCCCGGCGTATTTTTCAACCGATCGAGCACTGCGAGGTAAAACGCAGACACTTTGGCGTCAGTGTCATATTGGTGCGCAGGCAGAGAAAATGCCGCTGTCATTATCCCCTGCGGATTGAAGCCGGGATTGACGTCCCCAATTCGCGACAAACTCTTGAGCAGCACGCTGGTTCCAGCAAGCAGGACGAGTCCAAGCGCCAATTCCCCGGCAACCAGCCACGCCCGAAATCTCTGCCGGCCTCGGCTGCCCGTAGTAGAGCGGCCCGATTCGCGCATCGCGTCATAGGGATTGACGCGCGACATGTGCCACGCGGGCGCGATGCCGAAAATCAACACAGCGGTAATGCCGACCAGTGCCGTAAAACCGAGAACGTATCCATCGAGCGGAAACGTCATACCCGTGGCCAGATCCTTCGGCGCAGCGAAGAGCAACGCCTTCAGGCCCCACGCTGCCAACATCAATCCCCCTATCACGCCGAGCACGCCCAAAACAAGATTCTCTCCGATCGCTTGCGCCATCAGCCGCGCCCGCGATGCGCCCAGCGCCGCGCGCACAGCAATTTCTTTGGAACGTCCCGCAGCCTTAGCGAGCAAGAGCCCGGCGATGTTCGCGCAGGCGATCAGCAGCACAAACGCGACCGCCGCGCCGAGAATCAGGATCGGTGTGCGCAAATCGCCGAAGACGTAATCGGAAAACGGCATCAGGAACATGCTCCACTGCCCGTTTCTGGCGAACTTCGTCGCGGGGTTGTCCCACACTCGCTGCGTCAAAATCTTCATGTACGCGTTGGCTTGCGCGAAGGAAACGCCCGGCTGCAGCCGCGCGACAGCGAGATATGCCTCGTTGAATGTGTTGTCGACCGTATATTGGCTCTGCGGCAAGCCGAGCGGCGCCCAGAGCTGCGTCTGCGGATTCGGCCAGTGAAAATCGCGGCCCATGACGCCGACGATGCGATAGGGCTGCTGATTCAGCTGAATCGTGCGTCCAATCGCGCTTGGGCTGCTGCCGAACCATCGTTCCCACGCGCCGTACGAGAGCACAACCTCATGATCCGCGTTCGGCTGATCCTCCGCAGCAGTGAACGTTCGTCCAAGAATGGGCTTCGCCCCGAAAACGTTGAACCATTGCCAGGTGACCTGCGCCCCTTGCAGATCCTCGGGATAATCTCCGCCCGTATAGTTGAAATCGCCGTCCTGTTCGGCGGCGGCGGCTGCAAAAAGTTTTGTGCTGTCACGCATCTGCGCGTAGTCCGGTATGGAGACGACGATATTGTTCAGTCCGAGCGTGACGTATCGCGCCCGCTCCACCACCACGCGATCGGGCCGCGCCACGCCCTGCGGATGAAGAAACAGCGCGTTCACCACCGAGAAGATGGCGGAATTCGCGCCGATTCCAAGCGCGAGTGTGAGAATCGCGATGATGGCGAACCCGGGAGACTTCTGCAGCACACGAAGCCCATAGCGAATATCCTGGAGCACTGTATTCATCGTTCACCTCGAAGCCTTTCCATTGTAGGGGCGAGGCTTGCCTCGCCCGGGCGACCCAAGCCCGGAGACCCCAGACGCTGGTGTTTAGCGTTTGGGATGGAAGGGTCGCCTCTACGAACGCTCACTCATAGCGCAAAGCCACCATCGGATCCACTCGCATCGCCCGCCGCGCGGGTATGTAACACGCTGCCAGCGCCACGATCACGACAACCAGCGTGACGCACGCGAACGTCAACGGATCGAACGCGTGTATTCCAAAGAGAAGTCCAGCGATTAAGCGTCCCAGAAAAAGTGACGCTGCAACGCCTGCCGCCAAGCCCGCGATGACCGGCGCCATGCCCTGACGCAGAATCATCGCGCGCAGATTGGCTAGCTGCGCGCCGAGCGCGAGTCGAATTCCCAATTCATGGCGGCGCTGCTCGACGGAATAGGCGACCACGCCAAAAATTCCGAGCGAGGCAAGAAACAGCGCGCATACCGCGAAAATCATCGCGAGAAGCATTTGAAAGCGCCGCGTATCCACGGATTTCGAAACGACATCTCCCATCGGCCGCAGCGCCGTGATGGGCACGCCCGCATCCACGCCGTAAATTGCGTCGCGAACGGCAGAAGCAGTTGCGCCCGGATCCATCGCTGTGCGAATCACAATAGACGCGCCCTGCGGCGTGGCTGCGGCGCCCAGCCACGGCGGGCAATAGACCATCATCACCGGCGATTTATCCATCGCCACGGTGCGAATATCGCCGACCACGCCCATGATTTGGTACGTGCTCCCCTGCACATCCGCCCATGATAGCCGGACAAGTTGGCCGATGGGATTTTTGCCCGGCCACAAACGCTCGGCGAGCCTTTGCGAAATGACGATTACTTTGCGGCCGCGGTCCGCCTC
>JASHYE010000175.1 GCA_030043155.1 Candidatus Acidiferrales bacterium
ACTTGCGAATTTCTTCGGGTGTGCCGGTTTTTGGGCCTCGTCCCTCGAGGGGACGTACTGCCGTCAAAATGCGCGGGCCGGGAATCTCACCGCGAGCGATTGCGTCGCGCAACCCCACATCGGCAGGCGCGCCGACACTTTGAATGGTTGTGAATCCAGATCTGAGCGTGGCCCACGCATTAGCCGCCATAGCCAGAAACGCATGCTCTGGCGCCTCGTTTTTGCCGATGCCGTCGCCCGCGAGCCTGCCATCTTCGCCGAAGTGCCAGCTAATGTGCTCGTGGCAATCAATCCAGCCGGGCAATACTGTCAAGCCGCGAAGATCATAGGTAACGGGTCCAGCTTTAGGGTCGATGCGAATAATTTTGGAGTTCTGGATGACGATGCGGGTGTTATGCAGGACGTGTCCGCGGCCGTCGATGACCGTGCTGGCGGCGATGACCATGGGTTTTTCTTGCGCATGTGCAGCCCCAGCGAGAGACAAGGCACACAGAATTACAGCGGCAAGCCGCGCGATTCGCATCCTGTCACACCCCAAGAAAACGGGTGTTATCACGGCGGGCGCGACTGAGTCAACCGAGAAGAAGCTCCGGGAGTCGGGCAAGCTTGCGCACTCGATGAAGGACAGCGTAACCGATTCGCACATAGTCTCACGTTTAGATAACTCCTGAGCCGTATTCATGTTAGCGTTGATACAATTGCCTTCGGGGGAGACGAAGCAGGTGTCAGAGTCGTTGCCATCGAACGATCCCGGCGTCCAAAAGCGGCGAAGCACGCGCATTGCGCAATCCGTGCCCATCACGGTGAGCGGCGTCGACGCGCTCGGACAGGCTTTCAAGGAACGAACATCCACTGTTTCGGTGAACTGCCACGGGTGTAAGTACCAATCAAAACATTACGTTCCGAAGACCGCCGTGGTGACAATTGAGATCGCGCGCTCGGAATCCGATGCGCCTGCGCGAGTCGTGGAAGGGCGCGTGGCGTGGGTACAGCGGCCGCGGACCGTCAGAGAGCTCTTTCAGATTGGCGTTGAGTTCACCATTCCTGGGAACGTGTGGGGCATTGCATTTCCCCCAGCAGATTGGTTCCCACTGCCGAACGAAGCGGCGGAGCAATCGATAGAGGTTCCTGTACCGCCCGCCAGCGAATCGCCCGCAGAAAAGAAAGTGGAAGAAGTTGCAGCCGCTCCAGCTCCAGAGAAAAAGGACATCGGGCCGACGCGAACTGTAACGGAGAAGGTTCCGGCGCCGGCCCCAGCGAGCGAAAGCAAGGTTCGCGTACTGCCGACGCCGCCACCAGCTACGCACGCGGCTCCGTCCGCCCACGAAACGATGTCCGCTGCCAGGCAGATGGCGCGATTGCTTGCGGAAGCGAAGCAGCATTTGAGAAGGACGATGCAGAGCGGAGCGGCGGAAGCCGTAGCGCAAGAAGTTCGGACGGCGCGGGAAAGCGTAACGCAGCAGATTCAGACCTCAGTGAATGCTGCGGTAGAAGAGTCCGTCGCGAAGACTGCGGAGAGGTCGGTGCAGGCCGCGGTGCAGAGCGCAGTGGAGAATTCGCTGCACCAACTGGTAGAACGGGCGACGCAGCAGGTGGTACAGAACGCACTGGCGGCATTTGAACAGGCACGCGCTGCCGCGACGCCAAAGGCTGACGAGTTGGATTCGCAAGTGCGGGCTGCGGTGGAGCGAGTAGTTGAGGATTCTGCGGCGAAGCTGGCGGAGCAGACGATCCAGCAAAGCGTTCAGCAAACCGTTGAGCAGGCCGTTAAACAATCGGTGCAGCAAGCAGTGGAGCGCGCGACAGCGAATTTGCCAACGGCTCAGGCCGCTCCTGCGGCAGTCGGCGCGTCCGAAGAAACGCTGAGGCAACTCGATGAGGCAGCCAGGGAACGACTGGCGGATTGGCGCAAGCAGATAGAAAACGCAGCGGGCGAGTTGCAGGAAAAGTCCCTCGAGCGGCTGACGAGCGAATCGGAATCCGCCAGGCAGAAGTGGCGCGCGGAACTGGATGCGGCGCTCGACGGCGCGTCTACGCAGATGACCGAGCAGTTGGCCGCGATTTCCCAGGCGGCGACAGCCAAAGCAGAGGAAGAGATTTCGGCGCGAAGAGCGTCGCTGCAAAATCTGATGAACGATGCCGCGGCCGAAGCTCAGAAGAATCTGGAAGCGCTGTGCTCGGGACTGGATGAGCGGCAGGCGCGCGTGGAAGCCGTGGCAACCAAAGCGGATGAAGCGGCGCGGCGGGCAGAGGAAACTTCGGCGCAGATCGAGGCGATGTCGAGAGCCACGTTTGACGATGCGCAGAAGAAACTGAATGACCTCTTTGTGACCCAAGCGAGTGAGCTCGACCGGCGCGCGGATGAGTTGCTCAAGAAGAAGGCAAGCGAGCTCGAAAAGCCGATCCAGGAAATTACGGACGAGAAAATGCGCCGGGTGGCGGAACAGGTGGAACAGCAACTTGCTCCGCATTATCAACGTGCGCGGGAAGCCGGGGAGCAGCTCGCGTCAGCCGGAAAGCAGGCGCAGGACGTCATGGAAGCGTTCCGGGCGCAAATGCACGACGTCTCCGAAAAGGCTCTGGAAAGCTCAATCGAGCGCATGAAGCAGCAAGTCGTGGAGTTGCCGACCGATTTCGAGGAAAAGTGCCGCGCAGCGCTGACAAAAGTGGAGGAAGAGTTGGAAGCGAAGACGACAGATGCTTCGCACAACACGTTTGAGGCGCTTTATAAAGCTTCGGAGTGGTACCAAAAGAAGGCGCAGACGAATATGCAGTCGGCGCTCGAGAAAATGATGGAGCAGTCGTCTGGCACGATGCGAGAGCACGCGGCGGAGCTTTCGAGGATGTTCGCGTCAGAGCTGGATCACTGCAGCCGGAGCTACGTGGAGCACGCGCAAGGGTTGATCGAGGAAAGCGCGAAGGAAGTGAAAGAGCGGACGCGGGAGCAACTGACATTAACGGCGCAGACGACGGCGGCGAGCGCGATCGACGAACTGGGGAGAATTGCGCAGGACAGCTTGATGCAATTTGAGCAAATCGCGAACACCTCCGCGGAGCAAGCGCGCGAGGGCGTCAGCCGGAAATCACAAGAAGCGATGGACGAGTTCAACCACATGCTGGAGCGGCGGCTTGAGGAGAGCGCAGCAGAAGTGAAGAAGTCTCTGCAGGAACAGCTCAGGCCTCTTGTGGAAGAGTTTCACACCAAGCGCGATGCCGAACAAGATGCGTGGATCGAGCGGATGAAAGTGACCGTCGAAAAATCGATTGACCAGTACAAAGAACGGCTGGAGAACGCTTCCAATTCGTGGCTGCTGGCTTCGGCGACCACGCTGGGGCAGCATTCAAAAGGCGTGCTGGATACGCTTTCCCATGCCGCCGAAGAGCGGCTGCGAAATACGTGTGCGGACGTTTTTGCCAATCTTGGCGACACGCTGCGCGACCGACTGCTGGGAATTTCTTCGGATGTGAGCACCGAAAAGCCTTCGGACAAGAAGCCTCCTGAGAAGAAGTAAGCAGACTCTCCATACAAGAATCTTCATACAACATGGCGTGAGTTACCACCGTCGCTGTGGACACATTCGCGCAGCGCTTGCCCAGCGGAGCACCGGAAACGCTATCCCGGTATAATGTGGGGATGGCTAATCGCGCGTATGCGAGCATTTGGGTCAGGAATTTTTCCGAAGAGACGCTCGTCCAACAGTGGCGCGCGTTTCTGGAGACAGTTCCCTTCTCGAAGGAGCGCACAGGATTTACAGAATTGGTGATTCGCGCCGTCGATGCGATGGAGGCGCCGATTCTCGAGCAGGATTTGCGCTCGGGCGAATACGGTGCGGACGTTCTGGCTGAGCTGGCGAGAGAGCACGCGCATACGGATTGCGCCTATGAAACACAGGCGTTCTGGGATTTATGGACGTGGGGCGAATCAAACGGGCAATGGATGCTGAAGCCGCAGCCGTTAAGTATTGCGTGCTACGGCAGCGACTTCGATGACGGCGTTTGTAAGGAACAAGGGCATTTCCTGATCGAGGCAGGATTCGAGCATTTTTTCACCGGTCATGCCGGCCTGCTGGGATTTCGGCAAGAGCGCAGGGAGGGCGTGAAACATCCGGAGGAAGCTAATTTTGTTGCGGTGATGTCGCAACCGGAAAACTTGGAAGCCTATCAAGAAAAAACTCGAGAAAACATACGGAAGCTGTACAACTGGATGCAGCAGATTGAAGGCGCAGTGCCGGTTGAGCGAGTGCAGTTGTGGTCGGAGGGAGAGGAGAATTTTGAAGCGCGAATGGAAGAGATTTTGGCGAGCCGGTAACGCAGCAACTGTGAACAGTTGAAATGCCCGTTTGCGGTGGTGAATGGCAAAGCTCACGAAACCCAGAATAACGGAATCCTTCCGTAGGAGGGTCGCGGAAGCTTAGAATTGCTCTCTCGCTCTTCGATTGCGTGGCAACGTGCGAACGGACGAGTGATGGAGATAACCCTGGCGTCCTCCATACCTTTAAGGAGAATATGAGGCAAATTCTTGTAGCGGTGGCGTTGTGCGCAGCATTGTGTGCTGCATCGTGCGAGGATAACAGGCATCCAAACACGGGGGAGGCTGCAAAGCCAGCGGCACCCTCCCATCCGGCGGAAGTAGATACTGTGGCGCAGAAGCTCTTTGGATTGGAAACCGACGTGATGGATTACGGAGACCTGGCGAAAAATGGAAAAGAGCAGGCCTTCATCGTAAATAAAGTGAAAATTACGCCGGAGACGATGGTTCCGGGTCTTTTAGTGACGCGGGCTGCCATCATTGAGAAGGATGGCAAGTCTTGGAACGAGGTTTTGTTGATCGACGAGCATTTGAAGAACACCCAGGGCTTCTTGGGCGGCCAGCCGATTTCGGCGGTTGACGGCTGGCGCGTGCAGAAAGAAGAAGATCCGAAATATGGGCTGGAGATTTATGTGACGCCGCTGCACAAGCCAGCGGGAGGGTACGTGCAAACACTCGAGATTCGATGGAATCCGCAGGCCGAGCGGTACCAGTCGCTGGACAGGAACTTCGAACATTTCCTGACCGAGGCGCCGAGCCTGGAGCCGATTGACGAGAGATAGATGAGCGCAGCCGCACAAACCGTGACGGGAGTGAAAGCGAAGCAGCAGAAGCCGAAAGCCTGGCGCGAGCTGCGGCGTCTCGTTCCATACATCGGCCCGTATAAAGGCTCGACTTCGTTTGGGCTGCTCATGCTGCTTGTGATGGGCCTGATCGGAGCGTTTCCTCCACTGATCATCGGCTCGATTATGGATTGCCTGAAAGGCTCTCCACAGCCGATGCCAAACCTGACTGAAGTTGGGCCGGCCGGCGCGATTGGATTCTGGCACTCAGTGCTGAAGCCGATTCTCGTTTTCTATGCGCCTTCGAGCCGCCACACACTTGCGATGCTATGCCTTCTACTCGTGGGTTTTGTGGTGCTGAAAGGAATTTTTTCTTTCTGGTCGCGCTGGGTGCTGATCGGAATATCGCGTGACATTGAATACGACATAAGGAACGACCTGCTGGCCCGGCTGGTGAAGATGGATCCGGAGTTCTACGTGCGCAATCGCACGGGAGAGCTGATGTCGCGCTGCACGAATGACCTGAGCGCAGTGCGCATGGTGCTTGGCCCGGGAATCATGTATAGCGCCACCACCTTGGTGGGCATGGCCGTGGCGATTGCGGTGATGGTGAAGATTTCGCCCGTCCTGACGCTGGAGGTTCTGATTCCAGTGCCATTCGTTTTCATCACGGTGCGATATTTCGGAACCGTCATTCACGACTTGCAGGCGAAGATTCAGGCGATGCTGGCGACTCTCTCCGCGAAGGCACAGGAGAACCTAGCAGGAGTTCGCGTGGTGCGCGCGTACGGGCAGGAACAAGCCGAGATGCGCTCGTTCGACGAATCGAACCGCGAGTATGTGGGGCAGAACATTCGCATGATCCGGGCGTGGAGTTTGTTTTTCCCGGCGCTGCAAATGATTATCGGATTTTCGATTCTCTTTGTGCTGTGGGAAGGCAGCCGGATGGTGGTTCAGGACCGGATGTCGCTGGGAGCGCTGATCGCGTTTTACACATTTGTGGGGCAGCTTGTGTTTCCGATGATTGCACTGGGGTTTGTGACGAATATTTTCCAGCGCGGCGCGGCGTCAATGGGCCGGCTGAATTACATTCTGGACGCGGCGCCGGTAATCAGCGATGCAGACGCACATAAAACCGATGGTATTCGAGGTGAAATTGAGTTCCGTAATTTGACGTTCACGTATCCGACCACGCGCAGTGGGAATGGAACGCAGGCGGCGAATCGGGCGAATGACCCAAAAAACGCGGCAACGAATGAGCCTGTACTGAAGAACATCAGTTTGCAGATTCCAGCAGGCTCGACAGTGGCGATAGTCGGCCCAACGGGAAGCGGAAAAACCACGCTGGCGGGATTGATCGCCCGGCTTTGGGAAGCCCCGCCGGACAGTCTTTTCATCGACGGCAAATCGATCCGGCAGTGGCCTCTCGATGAATTGCGGCGCGCGATTGGATTCGTGCCTCAGGATGCGTTTCTGTTCAGCGATACTCTTCGAGAGAATATTTCCTTTGGCGTGGACGACGCGTCGATGGATGCGATCGAGGATGCGTCGCACGTAGCGAACATCGCAGGCGATATTTCCGATTTCCCGGGAAGGTACGAGACGATTGTCGGGGAGCGTGGAATCACGCTTTCGGGCGGCCAGAAACAGCGCACGACACTGGCCCGCGCGATAATTCGCGATCCAAGAATCCTAATTCTGGATGACGCCTTTTCGAGCGTGGATACGGACACGGAAGAGAAAATCCTCCAAGGCTTGGAGGATGTCTTTAAGCAGCGAACAACGATTTTGATTTCGCATCGCTGTTCGACGGTTCGAGACGCTGATCAGATTGTCGTGCTACGCGACGGAGAAATTATCGAGAAAGGGACGCACGAAGAACTGATCGGGCGCGGCGGGTATTACGCCGAGCTGTACCAAAAGCAACTACTCGAAGAAGAGCTGGCCAGAGAATGAGCGCGCATCAAGAAGAAGAGAAGCTCGGGCGCATTTACGATTCAAAGCTGACGTGGCGGCTGCTCGCGTACCTGAAGCCATACAAGTGGCGGGTTGCGCTGGCGATTGCGCTGACGCTGGTCGTGACGCCGCTGCGGCTGGTGGGTCCGCGGCTCTTCGCGGCGGTAATTGACCGCTACATTACCCCGGCCATGGCCCACAAGATTTCGGCCGCCGTGGCGTATCACGGAATTGTTTGGATTTCGCTGGCCTTCATGGCGACGCTGATTCTGGCGTTCACTTTCCAATACGGGCAAGTGCGAATCATGCAGTCCGTCGGGCAGCACACGATGTACGACCTGCGGAAGCAGATTTTCGGGCATCTGCAGCGGCTGCCGATGAGCTTCTTTGATCGCGCGCCCGTGGGACGGCTGGTGACGCGCACGACGACCGACGTGGATGCGTTGAACGACCTTTTTGCCGCAGGCGTGGTTGCCATGGTGAACGATTTCTGCTTTCTGATCGCCGCCGTGGCGTACATGATGAAGTTGAATTGGAAGCTCGCGTTTGCCGCGTTTGCGGTGCTGCCGCTGATGTTTGCGGCGACGTGGCTTTTCCGGAATAACGTGCGTGACGCCAACCGGCAAATTCGGACCGGCGTGGCACGCATCAACTCTTTCTTGCAAGAGCACATCAGCGGAATGGCGGTGATTCAGCTCTTCAACCGCGAACGAAAGGCGCGGGAACAGTTCAAAGGCTTGAATTGGTCGTACAACCTGGCCTTCAAGAAAGCGATCATGGCCTACGCGCTTTTCTACCCTGCGATTGAACTGCTGTCCGCGTGCGCGTACGCGATGATTTTCTGGTTCGGAGGTTTGCGGCAGTTTGCCGGAGGATTCGGCATCGGTATGGTTGCCGCGTTTTACATGTATTCGCAGCAATTTTTCATGCCGATTCAGGACTTGAGCGAAAAATTCAACATCCTGCAATCAGCGATGGCCGCTTCCGAACGCATTTTCAAGCTGCTGGATGAGCCGATCACGATGCAATCGGGGAGCAGAAATATCCCGTTGGAGGAAAATCGCGGAGAGATCGAATTTCGCAACGTGTGGTTTGCGTACCGGGGCGGCGAGAACCCCAAAGAAGAGGATTGGGTGCTGCGTGACGTATCGTTCCGCGTGGGGGCAGGACAAAACGTGGCGATTGTGGGCCACACAGGCGCGGGAAAGACCACCATCATTCAGTTGTTGCTCAGGTTCTACGACGTTCAGCGAGGCGAGATCCTGCTGGATGGAGTGAACATCCGCGACTTGGATGTGCAGAATCTCCGGCGGCTATTTGGAATTGTGCTGCAGGATCCATTCCTTTTTAGCGGGACGATTGAATCCAATGTGCGGCTGGGAACAGAGAGCATCCGCCATGAAGATGTGGAACGAGCGTTGCGTGAAGTTGGCTTGGGACCTTTCATTGCATCCTTGCAGCATGGATCAGCAACCGAAGTGACTGAGCGCGGTGCGACGCTTTCCGTGGGGCAGAGGCAGTTGATCAGTTTTGCGCGAGCGTTGGCGCATAATCCGCGATTTCTGATTCTCGATGAAGCCACTTCGAGCGTAGATACGCAGACCGAGGCCCTCATTCGGGAGGCACTCGACCGCCTGCTTTCCGGCCGGACCGCGCTGGTCATTGCGCACCGATTGAGCACAATTCAGCATGCGGATCGCATTCTCGTTTTTCATAAGAGCCGCCTGCGCGAAGAAGGCACGCATCAGGAACTGCTGGCACGGCGGGGAATCTACTACCGCCTCTACCAACTGCAATACAAAGACCAGGAATTGCGCCTTTCGGCTCCAGTGATCGAGACTGCTGGAGCGCCCCTTCCCGCGAATGACTAACCGCGCTCGCAAAAATGTGCTGATGACGAAAGCTATTCACGTTGCAACACGCCGAGACTAGCCGCGAATGGCGCCCCTCGAAATTTTGATTTCAGCAGGCGAAGCTTCGGGCGATATGTACGCAGCACGGCTGAGCGAGGCATTGCAAAGGCGCACAGGAGCGCATCTGTTCGGCATGGGCGGGCCAAAGATGCGTGACGCGGGCGTGGAACTGGTGGCGGACGCGTCGGACATTGCGGTGGTCGGAATTACAGAAGTGCTTCGGAAGCTCCCCGTAGTGTGGCGCGCATGGCGGAAACTGGAAAGCGAGGCGAAACGGAGGAAGCCGGCGCTGGCAATCACCGTGGATTCACCGGGATTCAACTTTGGATTAGCGCGCAGGCTAAAAAAACAAGAAGGAGGGCGCATCGTCTACTTCATCAGCCCGCAGATCTGGGCCTGGCGGCCGCGCAGGATGCGGTGGATTCAGAGGCGGTTTGAACGCGTATTGGTGATTTTCCCTTTCGA
>JASHYE010000176.1 GCA_030043155.1 Candidatus Acidiferrales bacterium
GCGAAGATGGTGCAGTTTTCGAATTTCGCCTCGCGCACCGCGTTCTGGCTTTCGTTTCCGATGCTGTTTTTCATGGCCGCCGCGGAGCATTACCCGTTTCTGAGCAGCTTGGGACATTAAAGGAAGAATTGCGACCGAGAGCGCGTGCGGTTGGCGGGACGAATCTAATGTGAAAGCACGCGGGTCTGCGTGTCAGAGACAAGTTCGTAGCGGATGCCGCGCCAGCGAATCCGCCGTTCGAAAGCAGAAACAACAAAATTCCACAAGAACAAGGCTGGCACAAGCGGCGCGAGCGCAATCCATATCCAACTGGTTTGCTCAACTTTCGTACGCCACTCGGGCAAAGCATCCTGCAAGGCAATGATTCGAAAAGCGCCTTTGGCCGCGGAAAGCAGGACAATCAGGGATGCGAGCAGAAATAGCCCCGCCCACGAGAAGCCGGTAAACATCTGAGCCAGAATCGTGAATGCCGCATAGAGCAGCGTGACGCAATAAGAAAGATGCGCGAGGCCAGCAATCGCCCAGCGGCGCGGAGAGTAAACACGTGTGAGAATCAACTGCCGATTCGTGAATTCAAGGAGCTGTTCTGAAGTTACATCGCCCACTGTCGGCGAAAGACATTCCGGCACGAAGAGAATGCGCAGGCCAGCACGCTGGAGTGCGTTGGTGAGCGCCCAATCGTCGCTGACAGCTCCTTCCCAGGCTTCGAGCACTTGCGCGCGCTCGAACATTTCCCGGCGTATCGCCGTTCCGCCGCCCCAGCAGAAATTCCGGCTATGCTCGCCGAGTTGAGTAGCGATAGCAGCGTTCCATGCGGAAAGCAGATAGCTGGCGAATCCGCCCTTGTTAGGAAAATACCAGCGATAAGTAGTGGCCGCTCCGAGATTCGCATCCGCGAGCGGCGCAACGAGGTGGGAGAGCCAGGAGCGTCCCAGGCGCGCATCGGAATCGACGAAGACGAGAACGTCAAATTTGCCGCCGATCTCGGTCACAGCTGCCCGAAGATTGTTCACCTTTTCACCGCGTCCTGTGGGTGAACCGGCAATAATCACGTGAGCGGGTTTGGGCTTCGATGAGGATACGCGATCGATGACGACACGAGCCGGATCGAGGGCGCTGGCAAGCACGAAGAACGTCTCGTAGTTCGGATAATCGAAATTCAACAGCGCCGCGAGATTGCCCTCAAGCCCCGCTTCGGAGCCTTTGCACGGGCAGATCAGAGCCACGCGCGGTGCGTAGAAGCCCGAATGCGTTGATACGCGACGGCGCACCATCAGCATCCATTTCCAGCCTTCCCACAGAGATAGGAGTCCCTGCGCGATCTGCTGCAACACGAGGATGTAGAAAAGCGCCAGCATATAGAATAAGGATAAACGAATATCAAGCCGTTCCAACGGACGGTACAGGAGGCGATTCTAAAGCGTTATTTGTTCCGAGGGACAGCCCGAAGGACAGGTCAGGCGTGGCCACCATTCCGCGCTGACAGATAGCGTCGTCGGAGATTTTGGCGATCATCTACGCGTATAGGGCTCATTTGCGCAGGCGAGATTCCGGCGCGCGCGCGATGAAGATGACGAAAGAAAACGAGGAGGCGATCCTATGAATCGCCTCCCATGTCCCTGGGGTGTGAGTCCCGTTCCCGCTTGGGGGCAGGTAACGGATTTTACGAGCAATAGAACACCGCCTCTCGATGAAAGTTGCGGTGATTTCAGGTGAATCGAGTGGATCAGATTGAAGTCACTATGCTGGCCTCGCGCGGATTCAATGGAAACACAAATCAAGATTAGAGAGAATGAGTTACGGAGCTGGAATTCGTGAAGAAGAAAGACAGGCACTCCGACCAGAACAGGCCGCCTTCGCGTCCCGAGGAAATCGACGACGCAAAGCTGATCGCGCATCTTTCCAGCGCAGGCCGGCCGCAGAGCATTCGCGAGATCGCCTCGGCGCTGGATTTACGCCATTGGGGACGGCGCGCATTGCCGAAGCTGCTCGCCAGGCTAAAACGCAGCGGCGATGTGGATGAGACGCATGGGCGCTTCCGGCTGACGGGCCAGCGTCCTGACCGCAAGAGTCCCACGCAAGCGAAACCCGCCACGAAAGCTATGCGGGCGAGCGAGCAAAAACATCCTCCGCACGACGCAAACGTCATCGCAGGCAGGCTGGTGGCGCATCGCGATGGTTACGGGTTTGTCGTTCCCGACCGTCCTATTCCGTCCATGGAGGGCGATTTATTTATCGGCGCGCATGCGATGGGCGATGCGATGCATGGCGACCGCGTGTTGGCGCGAATCATCCGGCGCGATCCTGGTGGCCGCTTTGAAGGGCGGATCGAAAAAATCACTTCACGCGCGCATCCGACTGTCGTCGGGCTTTTCCGCTATGGAGCGCACGGCAATGTCGTGCTGCCTTACGAAACGCGCATTGGCCACGAGATCATCATTCCGCCCGGTGAAGAACTTACGCCAGCGCTGCGCGAAAAACTGCGGCTGAGTTCCGCTGAATCATCGCGATTGAGCCAGCGGCTGCGCTTGCCCGAACTCGATGGCGCGGTTGTCGACGTGGAAATCACGCGCTATCCCCGCGGCGGAGCGCAGCCTGCAGGACGCGTGGTCGAAATTCTCGGGCGTCATGGCGAAATGGGCGTGGATGTGGAAATTGTCATTCGCAAGCACCATTTGCCGCACATTTTTAGCGCCGAGGTGCAGGCGCAGGCGCGCGCTGCGGCGCGGGAAGTTCGCCGCGAAGACACAGAAGGGCGACGCGATTTCCGGGATTTGCCGGTTGTCACCATTGATGGAGAGACCGCGAAAGATTTTGATGATGCGGTTTATGTTGCGCCGCGCGCAGCCGGCGGATTCGAGCTGCAAGTGCATATCGCCGATGTTGCGCATTACGTCCACCGTGGTTCGGAGCTGGACCATGAAGCGCGTCTCCGGGGCACCTCTGTTTATTTTCGTGATCGCGCGATTCCTATGCTTCCGGAGGAGCTTTCCAACGGGATTTGTTCACTCAACCCGCGCGTCGATCGGCTGGTGATGAGCGCGATTCTGCAAATCGATGCCGATGGCAAAGTGGTTCATGCGGAATTCACGCCCGGCGTGATTCGTTCGGTGGAGCGCATGACCTACACGAATGTGAACAAGATTTTGGAAGGCGACGCCGAAATGACAGCGCGTTACTCGCCATTGGTCGAAAACTTTCAGCGCATGAAGACGCTTGCGCTTTCGCTCAATGCGCGGCGGGTCGGTCGTGGCTCGATTGACTTCGACTTGCCTGAGGCGGTCATCGAATTCGATGAAATGGGCCGAATGACGGGGATTGTCCGCAGTGTGCGCAATATCGCTCACCGCATCATCGAGGAATTCATGCTCGCAGCGAACGAAGCTGTGGCGGCTTACCTCGAGGGTCGTGGAATTGCTTCGCTGCACCGCGTTCACGAAAAGCCGGATGCGAAAAAAGTGCTCGAATTCGAGGAGCTCGCGCGGGCATTCGGCTATTCATTTGGCGTAGAGGACCTCTCCGAAAAGCGCATTGCTGTCCGGCACGGCAGCGTGCGCCCCGCGGGCCGCGAACGCCGCAGCCGCATGCGTCCGATGCACGTGAGCCTGCCAGCGGGCGAAATTGCCATTCGTCCGCAGCACTATCAGCGCCTCACTGCCAAAATTGCGGGGAAACCGGAAGAGCGGATTCTCTCTTACCTGATGCTGCGCTCGCTGAAGCAGGCCCGCTACGCCGCCGAGCCTCTCGGCCACTTCGCGCTCGCGGCGGATCAATATACGCACTTCACATCGCCCATCCGCCGTTATCCAGACCTCATCGTCCACCGCATACTCAAATGGGCGCTTGAAAATCCGGGCGCAGCAAAAGGCCCTTATCGCGAGGCGGAATTGAAGGAGATCGCCGTGGAAACATCGGACGCTGAGCGCCGGGCTGACGCCGCCGAACGTGAACTGATGGACTGGAAGACTGTGCAGTATATGGAAGGCCATCTCGGCGAGGAATACGACGCATTGATTATTTCCGTGCAGAAGTTTGGTTTTTTTGTCGAGCTATTCGAGGTCTTCGTGGAAGGGCTCGTGCCGATCGACCGGCTGGAGGAAACGCTCGGCGCGCGTTTCCGCTATCGTGAAAGCGATCACGCGATCGTTTCAGATTCTTTTCGTTCGCGGAAAAATCAGGGTGGACGGCGGGAATTCCGGCTGGGAGACAAAGTGCGCGTCCGCGCTGAGCGCATCGATTCATTCCGCAATCGCGTGGAATTCAGTGTCTCTAATTAGGTTTTTCACACAGGATTTCCACAGATCTTTTTCGCGTACTCCCATTCGTACTATTGACGCTGCTTCTGCGCCCTTCTAGGCTGCCTCAATGCCGTCGTTTACTTATCTGATTGGTAAACGAGTAGAAGTAAGTTATCGAGCGGCGGATATTCATCTGTGCGTGACCGCTACGCTTACGCGCGATTCCGGAAAGGATATCCATTTGGAGGATCGTTTCACGCAATCGGGGCGCGAAAACACGCTGCGCATTGCGATTCCTTACTCCGCCCTCCTGCGCATTCGTGAAGTTTTCCAGAAACCTGAAACCGCGCCGGCCGTCTGATCGGAATCTTCTTTCCTTCCTCCTCCTTCTCAGTTTCGTTTTCCGCGCATTTGCCGCTAAAATTTGTCCCGCCGCGAAACAGGTCATTGTTCAGGAGGGGGCATGAAACCGCGTGTGGGATTGATCGGGCTTGGGCTGATGGGCGCGCCGATGGGCGCCAACTTGCTCAAAGCGGGATTCCCGTTGGTGG
>JASHYE010000019.1 GCA_030043155.1 Candidatus Acidiferrales bacterium
TCATATGCATTCGAGTAATCGCCAAGAGAAGGGCTGTAGGTCTCGGGGTCAATATCGGCGTAGATGCACTTCGCACCCGCGAAAATCACTGCACCTGGCACCATGGCGCAGGTGTATCCGGGAATAATGACGCCGTCACCGGGCCCGATGCCGAGCGCCTTCAGCGAGCCATAAAGACCGACTCGTGCCTTCCAGAAAGTGAACATAAGACGGGAAGGAGACCCGCTGAGGAGGGCGCCCTGTGCGGGTGCGGATTGAGAAAGCTGCACCATTGTCTATTTTTTTAGGGAAACCTCTGCGGTACCGCCTTCGCTATGAATCGCAGCAGCTGGCATCGGTGCCATTCTTTGCAGGCCACTCAGGATTTTGTCGCGATTCGCTATTCCGGCGTGACCCTCCTGAATCAGGTGCTCGAAGCTGCTCATTGGAAATTCCGCAAGCAATCTGTCGATTTTCGGCATAGTGGAGTTTAGATTGACGTAGCTTTTGAACCGGCGCTTCCAATTCATAGACATTCGCGGTTGCCCAGGATCGATTTCGCGCGGATGAACATAGAAAATCACTGGACGGCCCTCGCTCAGGAGCTTGCGAGTCATGTGACAAATTACGGGACTGGGAAATAGCCGTAAATAGCCACCGCCAAAAAAGCAAATATTCCTGCCCATGACTTCAGCAACAGAGACAGGAAATTCGAAGAGCTTCCCGGCCGGCCGCGTGATCCAAAACGGGGCGGTCCTTTCGCCGGACATTCCTCCGTGACCTCGTTCGGCGGGAAACACAGATGAGTCATAAATGTAGCCTGCTTCAATCAGCTTGTCGAAAAACCAACCGGTATCTTGCGTTACCGAGAATCCAGCCGACCGATAACCCCAGACGGAACGGCCGGCAGCGTCCTCCAGAATTTTCTTGGAGCGGACGGCATCCTGATAGAACGCATCCGGACTCAATTGATAGACGAGTTTGTGGGCATAACCGTGTGAGGCGATCTCATGCCCTTGGCCCACGGCTTCTTTAACGAGGGAGGGAAATCTTTCCGCGACCCATGCGAGGAAGAAACATGTTACGGTTACGCCTTTTTCCGCGAACTTTTCAAGAAGTGCGCGAAAATTCCGCTCAACACGGGACGGCATGCCATCCCAATCGGCCAAATCGGGTGTGGAGGGAACATCTAAGATGTGAAACCAGTCTTCAACATCCACAGAGAACACGCATCCCATGAATCAGTTTCCCTCAGCTTGGGCGTCGTCTGTCCGGGTCAGTCGGTCGCGATCGGCACTTTGGTGGCCTCGGGATAAGACTGCTACGTCCCAAACCGCAAAGCGCCTGCCAAGGCAAGCCTGAATGACTCCTATTACTGCGGCCAGGCTAACCAGCAGAAAGTAAAAAGGTATTGTGAAGATCGCGCCCCCCTGCCGCTGCTTCAAACTGAGCATCCAGCCAGACAGCGCCAAAATGTAGAAGACAAACTGAAGACCCAGCAGAAGAGCGAAAAGAGGATGCCGACACAGCATCGCACTGCTGATAAGGATTCCCGCCATTGGTACGAGCGACATCCAACGCATCACCTTTCGAGAAATAAATTGCCAAGCTCGAAACCCAGCGAGGCAGCGGTGCAACCTCCAGAGTCCCAGAACGCCCTGTCCACAAATCCGCCGCTTACGATTAAATTCCTCGCGCGATGACCGCATCGCCTTTTCCAGAGCCCAAGCTGCCGGATCACAAAGCAGTGCGTAACCTTGACTACCAATCCAAAACGGCAATTCCAAATCATTGGCCAGGTCAGGCTCGAGGACATGAAAAAGGGAGCGACGTATAACAAAAAGCGAGCCGTCACAGACAATCACCGATCCCACCCGACTCTCCATCCCTGTTACGACGAACTCGTAATTCAAGTACGCTCGCGTTCCGGAGATGACTGGCAATTCTTTTTCATCTGCCTGGGTGTGCTCGGTTCCTGTGACGCAACCGACGCGAGGATCGCCAAAATGACGCACCATGCTGCTCAGGCAATTTTTGCCGATATGCGAATTGGCATCAGAGAACAACAGCAACTCTCCCGTGGCAATCTTCGATAGCCGGTTTAGCGCTTCATTCTTCCCAACACGGTTTTTCATTCGCACATATCTCAACCGCGGATCTCCGATATTTTGCAGAATTTCATCCGTACGATCCTCGGATGCATCCGAAGCCACGATCACTTCCAACTGCTCGGAAGGATAGTTCCAGGAGAGCGTTTCGCGAATTTTCCACTCGATATCTTTTTCCTCATTGCGGGCGGAAATTAGTACTGAGACTTTTGGAACATAATCAGATGTTGTCTGCAGCTCGAATTTCCGCCAGATCACAGCTAACCATAACAATAGCGGGTATCCTGCGTAGACATAGACGAGCCACGCAACGCTGAGCCAAAAAACTGTAATCCAAAACATTGTCATCGAGAGCCCCGGCTCAGCAAGAGGGTCTTTATCGTCCGAAACAGGATGAGCAGATCGAGGCCTACGGAGATGTTCTTTATATAAAAGAGATCGTAGGCGAGTTTATCGACATTGTCCTCGATCGTGGCGCAATATCCTCGGTTGATCTGGGCCCATCCGGTCGCGCCGGGTTTGACAGTCCATCGCTGACGATAAAATGGGATCTTGTCCACACATTCTTGCTCTTGGTTCGGTACAAATGGGCGCGGACCAACGAAGTACATATCGCCCTTCAGAATATTGAAGAGTTGCGGCAGTTCATCCACTCGCGTGATGCGCAGCCAGCGGCCAACGCGGGTAAACCGATCATCCATTTCGGTTGCCGGCCGATGGTTATCATCACGGTCCGCGCCATCGATCATCGTTCGGAATTTGTACAGAGTGAAAGTCTTCCCGCCCTGGCCGACTCGCTTTTGCTTGAAAATGACTGGGCCGCGGGAATCCAGACGAATCGACAACGCGACCAGAGCCATGAGCGGGGAAACCAGGATCAGTCCGATGACCGAAACAGTAAAGGAGAAAACCCGCTTATAAATGAGGAGCGGTCGGGAAACCTGGAAACCAGGCGAGAAAAGCAGCCAGCTCAAGTGCAGTGACTGCACAGGAACTTTCCCGGTTACGGCCTCGTATACTTCTGTCCCATCTTGAATCCGGATGCCCTTGCTTTTGAGCTGGAGGAGGGCCTCAACAGGCAATCTGCCGCGACGCTCACCCATCGCCACAATCACGCGATTTGCTTTATAAGACTTAACCTGTTGGGCCAATTCCTCGTATTGTTCGTCCTTTGTAAGCTTAGTGAAGCGCTGGTTGCCGTCCTCGAAATGAGGAAGCTGACCAACAATGCGCAGGCCCAGCTCGGCGCGCGACTCAATCTCGTTCGTCAGCAGCTTGGCAAGCGCTCCGTCTCCCAGCACTAACGTGCGTTCGGCGAGCTGCGGTAGCGCGTTCATGGCAAGGAACAGTCGCCGCCATACGAGGAGAACAAGAGCTACAAATCCAAATCCAATCAGGAAAATACCACGGCCTAATTGTAAAGAGGGAAATGCGTAATAGAGAACAGCCAGCAAAATGCAAACCGTGCCGAAGACTTCCACCAGCCGGCTGAAAACCTCACGCTGGTTGCTGAAAACCAGCGAGTCATACAGGTCGAAATAATACATGCATATGATGAAAATCGCAGCGACGATCCCAATTTTGAGAAAGCCGCGCTCGTAGCTGAGCATTAAGCGGGCATCATCGGTTCCCAGTCGGGCTATCGTTGCGGCAATGAAGGCGAGGGCAACCCAAAGCGCCTCCGACAGACCCAACAAAAGGGTGCGTGCCGGGAAATACGCATTGAGAACACGAATCAAGCGTTCGCCTCCGCAGAATTTTCAGCAGGGCCCCCGTTTTTTGAGATTGCCGGGGCGCCGTACCGTTTGTCGTAGTAGTTCACACGATCGAATTCGGTAGCGCCATTGAGGACGACGCCGATGATCTTTGGACTATCCAGACCGGCGAGGCCCTTTTTCAGCGCTTTGACAGGGGTAATGTTTTCGCGAACCACCAGCAGACTTCCATCTACCAGGTGATTCCATATGTTGGCATCGGCCATTGGTTGCAGAGGAGTCGAATCAACCACGATCCAATCGAAAAGGCCGCTCAACTGCGCAAGGTTGTCCGCGAAACGTGTTGACTGCAAGATTTCTGCAGGCTCTTCCGATCGCTCTCCAGCCGGCAGATACCAAAGGGGAAGATCCGCCACATGGTAAACGAAGTCAGCAAAACTGGCCTTCGGCTCCTTCCACCAGTGACAAAGGCCCTTCAAGTGGCTCAGGCCGAGTAGGGCATGCAGGCTTGGGTTATGGAGGTCTCCCTCCACCAACAGTACACGGTCCTGCGAATGGCGAGCGAGCGCGACGGCAAGATTCGCCGCAATTACGGTTTTACCTTCATCGACGACACTGCTAGTCACTTGTATTGACTTGATCTCCCGCTGCAAACGGAGATTGCGCAATCGTGTGACAAGCACCCGAAATTTTTCCGCTGGCAAACCCTGGGGTTCGGTCAACGCAACCAAGTGGCTGTCTGCAGCGAGTCGCAGCTGAACCGTCTGCATTGCCTGCAGCGTGAATGCACCAACCTCAATAGGGGCAGGCGCTTGAGGGCGGGCGTCCTCGGTCATTACGGTTCCGCTTTGTCGATTTTCGAGCTCGGACTTGCGCAACGCTTCGTATAGGCGGCTCATTCGGCTTTCACTCCTGACTCAAATCTTGTTTGATCACTCATGGGCTTTTCCACAGAACCATCAAGATCTTCAATCATGCGAAAGAGCGCTTTGAGGGCCCTCTTTCGCGATTCAGGATCTTCTGCGTCGGCTGGAGACGTGGCCGACGCCACGTCCAGACGAAAGTCTGACGCGACTTCCTGAACAATGTCCTCGCTAATTTCCTTCACTTGTTTGGCGTAACCCGCCACGAGCGAGTTTTCGCACAATGTGTTAATCAGTCGAGGAATACCACGCGAGTATTTGTGAATCGCACAAATCGCGCTTTGCGTGAAAATGGCGCCGCCATGCGAATTTGCGCCAGCCAGCTCGAGTCTGCGACGGACGTATCCGCTTAACTCGTCCGAGCTCAGTGGCTCCAAACTGCACCTCAGCCCAACCCGCTGCTTCAACTGTCTCAGGTGCGGAGAATCGAGGCGGCGATCGAGCTCCGGCTGACCGACGAGCACAATCTGGAGGAGCTTCTGCTGCGAAGTCTCCAGATTCGTCAGCAGACGGACTTCTTCCAGCAGTTCCCAACTGAGCAACTGCGCTTCATCAATGACAAGCACAGCGGTCGAGCCGCGCCGGAAACGAGCGATCAGATAGCTGTTCAAGTGCGCGAGCATTTCGCTTTTCGTTCGACCGCTCATGGGCAGACGCAGATCCGTCAGCATGTATCTCAGAAAGTCCGGCACAGACAAACGCGGATTGAACACGTAGGCAAAAGCAATTTCACTGCGGTTCAGAGAATCGAGCAAGCACCGGACCAGGAGAGTCTTCCCAGTGCCAACCTCGCCTGTCACGACGACGACTCCCTTTCGCCGTTGGACACCGTAATTCAGGTTGGCCAGCGCCTCGTTGTGCCGAGGAGTCGGATAGAAGAAATACGGATCGGGACTGATTTCAAATGGATTCCGAGTCAGCCCGTAGAATTTCCTGTACATGGATCCTATCCTCGATAAAACGCGTAAATATTTCCTGCTATCACCGCAACGAGCATCGCTACCACTGCGGCGCGCTCGATCCAGCGGTGGATCGCTCGCTTGCGGCTCCCAAGCGGCGTGATCATATTCGGAATGCCCACAAGAACTCTCGCGGTAACGACCCCTTCGAGATCGCTTTCCTTGCGAATCCGCACATCGGCGAATTCGATAAGCGCAGTTACCATGAGACCAATCAATATGCCCGTACCAAGTCCTCCTAGGCTTATGAGTAGGTGATTCGGGGCCGCCGGCGTGAGCGGGAAGCTGGCGGCATTCGCTATTGCATACAGGTTCGGCTGAATCGGCAGGTCCGAAGCAAGTTCAGAATCCTGCTGTTTTTGGAGCAGCGCGTCATAGTTTCTGCTCGATTCATCATATCCCCGCATAATGCCGCTCAATTCCTGCTCGACGCGGGGTGTGGCATTCAAACGAGCTTGAACCTTGTCGATTTCTTTCTT
>JASHYE010000177.1 GCA_030043155.1 Candidatus Acidiferrales bacterium
CACGAGGTTTCCTGGCTGACCAGCGAGAGTCATGGCCGCTCGGACGACGCGACGGTAAGCGCCCGCCTGAGCGATGTGATGGTCGGCGGGCAGAACGGCCATGACTGCGTCGCCATAGCGGTGTGTCAAATGGATTGCGGCAAGCCCGATCGCGGCTGCCGTGTTGCGTCCCGCCGGCTCAAGCAAAACTTGCGCGCGCGGCACGCGGGGCAATTCGCGCCGAACGCCCGTAGCTTGTTCTGCATTCGTCACCGCCCATAGCCGATTTGCCGGAAAAACAGGCGCGAGCCGCGTTGCAGTTTCGTGCAGCATGCTTTGCGAGCTGACAATGTCGAGGAGCTGTTTGGGTGTGCGCTTGCGGCTGCGAGGCCAGAAGCGCGTCCCGCGCCCACCAGCGAGAATCACCGCGCAGTGAATCGGATGCGATTTGTCGGCCATTTAAAGTTTTGCCCGCATTCGACCTCAAAAGGAAGGCGCAGTAACGCGCAACATCTTCGTCGGTTCCTTTGGCGCGAATGCAATTTCGCGCAGCGCACAAGGAACCAGCCACGCCTGGGCTTGCGAATATTCGATGCTTGCCTCGCCGAGGCCTGTGTCGCCCGCATTCAACTTCCCGCTCCCTTCCAGGAAAACGAGCAATTCTAGCCTTCCCGTGGACTGGATATGGACGGCTTCGGCGAATTCGTGTTTCACAACACTGAAGTACGCGCATTCTACGAGCAACGTACCATTCCTAATGTCGTCGTGAAGCGTCGCTTTTCCGCCACGCTGCTGTCCGAATCGAATCACATCGAGAGCTTTCTCGATGTGCAATTCGCGCGGCTTTCCTCGCGCGTCGACGCGGCCAAAATCGTGAACGCGATATGTGATATCCGAATTCTGCTGAATTTCGCAGAGTACCATGCCCGGCCCGATGGTGTGAGCCGTTCCAGCAGGAACGAAAATCGCATCGCCGGTTTCCACGGGAATACGCTCAAGCAGACCTTCCGTCGTGCCTTCAGCAATCGCGCGGCGAAATTCGCCCGCATCGACGTTCCGCTTCAACCCGACGCGCACCTCAGCTCCCCTTCGCGCTGACGCCACGTACCACATTTCCGTTTTGCCGGTTCCCCCCACTGCAACTTCATTGCGTGACGCGTAGTCGTCGTCGGGATGGACTTGCACGGAAAGCCTGTCTTCTGGAAAAAGGAATTTCGCGAGTATCGGGAACTTTTTGCTGTGGCGGCTCGCGAGGCGGCCAGTCCACTCGTCGCCCGTGCGCGGCCATGCATCGCCGAGACGCTCTCCCGCGAAAGGGCCGTCCGCGAAACGGCAATCGTCTCCTGTCAGCCAAACTTCGCCGATAGGCTCCGGAAGCGAAGTCTTCTCAGGAAAAAGCGGAGCGAGGCTTCGCGCGCCCCAAATTCGCGGCACGAACAGCGGTTCCAGCCGGACGGGCCGCAGCGCCACAGAGTTATCCGCGCGTTGCCGCAGCCGAGATCACCGGCTTCTCGGCGCGAAAAAAGCTGGCAAGGCGCCGCAGGCCCTCTTCGATGCGCTCCATGGAAGTCGCATACGAGATTCGCAAATAGCCAGGTGCACCGAAGGCTTCTCCGGGAATCACGACCACGTGAGCCTGCTCGAGCAAATCTTTTGCGGCTTTCACCGTATCCGCGGACGTCGCGCCGTTCCCTTCAATCGCGCCTGCAACATTCGGGAACACGTAGAAGCTGCCGTCGGGTTCGTGGCAGCTGACGCCCGGAATTTCGCGCAGCCCGTCAATAATCCGGCGGCGGCGCTTCGCAAATTCTGAAACCATCTTTTCTGTGCTTTCCATTCCGCCGCGCAAAGCTTCGAGGGCGGCATATTGCGCGATCGAAGTTGGGTTGGACACGGACTGGCTTTGCAGTTTCAGCACAGCGTCCGAGATGGGCTGCGGTGCAAGCGTGTAGCCCATGCGCCAGCCGGTCATCGCGAATGTCTTCGAGAGAGAAGCGGAGATAATGACGTGCTCTTTTGCGCCTGGCAGGCTGGCAATCGAAAATGGCCTCGCGTCACCATAAACGAAATGCGAATAGCATTCATCGGAGAGCACCCAAACGCCGTTTTCCTTTGCGACTTCCAAAATTTTCGCGAATTCGCCCTCCGGGATCACTGCGCCCGTGGGATTCGATGGCGAATTCACGATAAGAATTTTCGTGCGCGGGGTGATCACTTTTTCAATTTCAGACGCGCGCGGAATGAAGCCGTCATCGGCTGAAGTTTCCAGAATGACCGGCGTGCCGTCGGCGCACTTCACCATTTCCGGATAGCTGACCCAATACGGCGCGAGAATCAGCACCTCGTCGCCGGAATTGATCAGCGCGTGAATCACATTGAAAAGTGAATGCTTGCCGCCGCAGTTGATGACGCATTCTTTCGGACCATAGGAGCTGCCAAGATATTTCGCGTGCCATTCCACAGCCGCCTGGCGCAGCGGCATCACGCCGGCGGAAGGCGTGTACTTCGTCTTGTTCTCCTCGATCGCCTTGATGGCAGCGCGCTTGATGTGCTCGGGCGTCGGGAAATCCGGCTCGCCCGGGCCAAAATCGACTACATCAATTCCGCGAGCGGTGAGCTTCTCTTTTTCCATCAATACCGCCAGCGTCGCCGAAGGTTCAATGCGGTTCACACGGTCTGCCAGTTCCATTCCTCAGCCCCCCTTTGAATTGGTTAAACGCGCCCCGCGCCGTGCATGTGGCACGCCACTTTCGCTTTGAGCCGCTCCTCAACAGCGGGCGGCACCAAGTCTTTCACTGAGCCGCCGAGTTGTGCAATTTCGCGCACCAGACGCGAGCTCAAATAGCTGTACGCCTCGGCGGGCATCATAAAAACAGTCTCGATTTTCGGCTCCAGCTTGCGGTTCATAAGCGCCATTTGCAGCTCGTATTCATAATCGGAAATGGCGCGGATGCCGCGCAGCACCACCTGCGCGTTTTTCTGGCGTGCATAGTCCATCAGCAACCCTTCGAATACATCCACTTCAACATTGGGCCACGAGCGCGTAACCTCGCGCAGCATTTCCAGACGTTCGCTCACGGTGAACAGCGGATCCTTTTCCATGTTCCGCAGAACGGCGACGATCAGGCGGTCAAATATCTTTGCGCTGCGGCTGATTAAGTCCAAATGCCCGTGGGTGACCGGATCAAATGAGCCGGGATAGATTGCGAGTACCGATTTGCTCGACGCTGCCGCCATTGCGCTGCATTCTAACCTAGAACGCGTTTAGTGGCGTGGCAAATCCGCGAGCTGCTGAAAATTGTTGCAGCCAAATTGGCATGTGAAAACTCAGGTTCAGTTCGGACGCAACATGCGATCAAAGCACTCGCGCCTGTGGACTTGCGTTAGAATGGTTCGATGGACATCGAAAAAGCTTCGGCCTTGCTTGCGGTCGCTCTTGAAGAAGCACGCACCGGCTTGGCCGAAGGCGGCATTCCCATTGGCGCAGCGCTGTTTGATGCCAGCGGCAATCTCCTCGGGCGCGGACACAATTTGCGCGTCCAGGAAGACGATCCTGCGATGCACGCCGAAACAGACGCCTTCCGGCAGGCCGGCCGCCAGCAGAGCTATCGCGACAAAATCATGGTCACGACCCTTGCGCCTTGCTGGTATTGCAGCGGACTGATCCGTCAGTTTCGCATCGGTACGGTCATTGTGGGCGAATCGCAGAATTTTCGTGGCGGAATAGACTGGCTCCGCGAAAATGGCGTGGAAGTGATCGACCTGGCAAATCAGGAATGCATCACGATGCTCGC
>JASHYE010000178.1 GCA_030043155.1 Candidatus Acidiferrales bacterium
CAGCACACCAATCTCGGCTTTGATCCGCATAACGTAGTAAATCTCGCCATGGATCCTTCGGAGGCAGGGTACGGCGAAACACAAGGGTTAGCGTTTTACAAGTCTCTGCTCGACCACGTGAATGCCATACCCGGTGTGCAATCGGCGGCCCTCGCTCTCAGCACGCCCATGAGCGATAACTACGAAAACGACTATCTGAAGGTCTCCGATTATCAGAATCTGCCGGACAACGGTTTGCCTCTTATCCAATACAACGTTGTTTCGCCGAGCTTTTTCAACACCATGCGCATTCCCATTGTGCAAGGGCGTGGTTTCACTGAGGCCGACGCTCAGGGTTCCGCTTATGCTGCCATCGTCAGTGAAGCTTTCGCGGCACACTTCTGGCCCGGCAGGAATCCTATCGGGGAACACTTCGCAAAGGTAAGCGGGGCATCGAATCCCACCTATCAAGTCGTCGGCGTCGCCAAGGACAGCCGTTTCGCCGATCTTACGGGACCTATCGATCCATACTTTTATCTTCCCCTTGCTCAAGACTACGACTTGGCCCCTTTGCAAGTCTTGCAGGTTCGCAGCGTTGCGCCACCGGACACGATGATTCGCGAAGTACAAAGCATCGTGCGCGGTCTAGCCCCGGAAATACCCATCTTCAACGTTGAAACCATGATGGAGGGCCTGGATACGCTCTCTGCTTTTCTGCTCTTTCAATTCGGCGCGGCGCTATCGGCGTCGCTGGGTTGCCTTGGCTTGATTCTTGCCATCGTTGGTGTTTATGGCGTGATTTCCTATTCGGTTAGCCAGCGTACACACGAAATCGGAATTCGCATGGCACTCGGCGCGCAGCGCACGGCAATTCTAAAAATGATTCTGGGCCAAGGTCTCGTCATCGTCGCGGCTGGATTGGTGCTTGGATGCGTCGCCGCATTTGCCGCCGCGCGACTGATCGGCGACTTTCTCGTTGGTGTCAGCCCCGCTGACCCTGTGACTTATTGTGCCGTCATTGTTGCGCTTGGTGCAGTTGCGCTCGCGGCGTGTTACATCCCCGCACGGCGCGCGATGCGCGTTGATCCTATGGTGGCGCTGAGGTACGAGTGAACCCATGCGATTGCTAACAAAATTCGCTTTGCGCTTTCGCTCTTTGTTTCGCAGGCGCGTCGCGGACAGTGAACTCGATTCCGAATTGCAATTTCACCTCGAACGGCAAATCAAGATGAATATCGCAGCAGGAATGGATCCCGCCGAGGCTCGCCGCGATACGCTCCGTGAATTCGGCGGCGTCGAACAGCTCAAAGAAGAGTGCCGCGACACGCGCAACATCAATTGGTTGCAGGATTTCGCGCAGGATGTGCGTTACGCGTTGCGCGTACTGCGTAAGTCTCCGGCTTTCACGGCCATCATCATCATTACTCTGGCGCTCGGCATCGGGGCAAATACGGCAATTTTCAGCATCGTTGATTCGCTGCTCCTCCGTCCGCTACCCGCCAAAGACCCCGGCCAGCTCGCTGTTCTCGCTTTTCGCCAGGGAGATGGCCCGCTTCTAACGCCATTCTCAATCGCCGATTACCGCGACATTCGCGCGCAAACTCCCAGCGTTTTTTCCGATATGTTCGGCTTTCAGCTTTCGCTCGATGGCATCAGCATGAAGGGCCGCGCTGACCACGTTCTTATCAACTACGTCACCGGAAACTATTTCTCCGTGCTCGGCCTCAAGCCCTATCTTGGGCGCCTGATTCTTCCCTCCGAAGGTCAAACAGCCGGGGCCGATCCCGTCATCGTTCTCTCATACGCCTTTTGGAAAAATCACTTCGGTGCTGATCCTTCGATCATCGGCAAGCAAATTTTAGTCAACGGGCATCCGGCAGCGGTGATTGGTGTCGCTCCACGCGGGTTCTTTGGCCTTGGTCCCGCTCCCGGAGTGGAAGCCTTTTTACCTCTCGCTATGCTCGGAACCTATGGGCAGGGCTGGCCGGCCGACTTCATGACGAATCGCGTTCTACAGAATCTGCTCATTTTTGCTCGTCTGCGTTCGGGCGTCAGTCTCGCGAATGCCGGAGCCGCGCTCGACGTCGTCGCGCGCCGCCTGTCTGCTCAATATCCCACGACCGACAAAAATCTGCAGCTCAGCGTCTACTCTGCACAATTCGCTCGCCCTGATCCCTCGACGGCGCGGACGTTCATTGCCGCCGCTGCGCTTTTTCTCGCGCTGGTCGCTCTAGTTCTGCTTCTCGCTTGCGCAAATATCGCGAATCTCCTCCTGGTCCGCGCGACCGGCCGAACCCGTGAGATGGCGGTACGTGCTGCGCTCGGCGCTCCGCGCAGCCGCTTAATTCGGCAACTGCTCACAGAAAGCATCCTTCTCGCTCTTCTTGGCGCGCTCGGCGGGTTGTTTCTTGGAATTTGGGGTGCTCGCGCGATCGGATCCATCAACTTACATACACCAGTGAATGTTCCTATTTACTTGGGCTTCGACTGGCGCGTCTTCGTTTACGCATTCGGCGCTGCGCTGCTCACTGGCATTATCGTCGGGATCATTCCCGCTCTGCGCGTTTCTCGCACCAAGATCAGCATCGCGCTGCACGAGTCCGGGCGCTCTGTCGCGTCGGGCAAGAATCGATTTCGAGCCGTGCTCGTCGTGCTGCAGGTTGCTGGCTCACTGATGCTCCTGGTAATAGCTGGACTCTTCACTCGCAGCCTCTCCGCCGTGCAGCACGCGAATCTTGGATTCGACCCACACAACATCGTCAATTTCGTCATGGATCCCACCGAGGTCGGCTACAACGAAACGCAAGGCCTTGCGTTTTATAATTCCCTTCTTGAACGCATCCGCGCTCTTCCTGGCGTACAATCCGCTTCATTGACTTCGAGCTTGCCCATGGGCAATTATGGGAACAATGACTACCTGAAAATTTCCGGCTACCAGAATCCTTCCGGCCAGGGTCTCCCTCTCGTTTCTTACAGTGTAATTTCGCCGGAATATTTCAGAACGATGGACATTTCCATGCTTCAGGGCCGTTCTTTCACTGCGGCTGATGCGAAAGGCTCTCCCGACGTCGCTATCGTCAGCGAGGCCTTTGCGAAGCGTTTCTGGGATCACCAAAATCCTATCGGCCAGCACTTCGCCAAAGCCAGCGGCGCAACGAACCCTGTCTACGAAGTCATCGGCGTTGCTCACGACGCGCGCTTTTCGGGGCTCAGCGGCGCAATTGACCCCTACTTCTATCTTCCTGTCGCACAGGACTATGCTTTGAGTTCTCTGCAGGCCCTCCAGATCCGCAGCGCCGCACCTCCTGACGCCGTCATGCGCGAAGGGCAATCGGTTATCCACAGCCTCGCCCCCGATCTACCTGTTTTCGATGTCGAAACCATGAGCGAAAGTCTGGAGACACTCGCAGGCTTTCTTATTTTTCAACTGGGAGCCGGCCTTGCTGCGGCTTTGGGTTTGCTCGGCTTGATTTTGGCGGTTGTTGGCGTCTACGGAGTCATTTCGTATTCGGTGAGTCAGCGCACACACGAAATTGGCATTCGCATGGCGCTCGGCGCGCAGCGAGCAGAAGTCTTCAAGATGATTTTGGGTCAGGGGTTTGTGATCGTTGCGGCGGGATTGGTGCTGGGCTGCCTGTGCGCCTTCGCCGCCGCGCGGCTGATCGCCAACATGCTGGTAGGTGTTAGTGCTGCTGATCCAATAACCTACTCGGCGGTCGTCGTTGTT
>JASHYE010000179.1 GCA_030043155.1 Candidatus Acidiferrales bacterium
GCCTTTGGTAACGAGCCTGGGTACGGCGGTGCCGACCAGCGGCGTGTCCTATGCCTTCACGTCGGCGAATTTTGCTCTCGACTATGTCCTTGACGCGGCGGAATCGAAGGGTGTCGGCAAGGTGCTTTCTGCGCCGAAAGAAATTGTTCAAAATAATGAGCAGGCGACCATTAAGCAAGGAACCAAGATTCCGATTCAAACGGTCATTAACAACACGATTTCCGTGCAGTTCGTGGACGCGGTGCTGGAACTTCAAGTGACGCCGCAAATCACGGATCAGGGCACTATTTTCCTCACCGTTCACGTGGAGAACACGCAGATTGATCCATCGATTCCACGAATCCAAGGCATTCCGGCGCTGGATACACAGGCGCAGGATACGAAGGTTTTGGTGAACGATGGGCAAACGGTGATGATCGGCGGAATCATCATATCGAATCAACAAACCAATATCGATGAAGTTCCGTTTGTTGGAAGCCTTCCAATTATCGGACAGTTGTTCCGGCACACGACGATAAGCACGAGTTCCCAAGAATTGCTGTTCTTCGTCACGCCACGCATCCTTCCCATGTAAACCCATGTAAGATGGGGAGATGAGCGGGAAGACGCGAAAAGGAGCAAAGCATTTTCACGAGGCGGACCGCTTGCGAAGGGCGGCCCGCCTTTGTGTTTCACGGAAAGAAATGGAACGCGTTGGAGTTGACGCATTCCTCGTCTCGCATCTCCCAAACATCTTTTATCTTTCAGGCTTTACCGGCAGCGCCGCCATTCTTGTGATTTGCGGATCCGGCGCGACACTCTTCACAGATCCACGCTATGCAGTTCAAGCCGCTGAAGAGACTGAGGCTTGCGTTGAAATTGTTCGAGGCTCTCTGGTGGCTGAGGCTGGGCGTCATCTCGCTCGTAGTGGCGCTCGTCGAATCGGGATTGAGACTGCTCGACTGACGATAAGCCAGAAATCCACTCTCGACAAAGCTGTCGGCGGCGGTGCTCGGTGGATTCCCTGGGACGGCAAGATCGAGGCAGCGCGAGCGGTTAAGGACGCGGGCGAATTGACCATTATGCGCGAAGCAGCGCGCATCGCCTGCTCGTCCTGGCAGGAGATCTTGCCTCTGGTCAAGCCAGGAGTGCGCGAAATTGAGCTGGCAGCGGAATTGGAGTTTCGCATGCGGAGAAAGGGGGCCAGCGGGCCTGCGTTTGATACGATCGTGGGTTCGGGCCCCCGTGGCGCGCTGCCGCACGCCCTCGCCAGTTCGCGCACGGTGGGGAAAAACGAGTTGGTCGTCTTTGACCTCGGTGCTATACTCCGCCGATATTCGAGCGACCTGACGCGCACTGTCTTCGTAGGGCGTGCTCCGGCGGAGATTCACCGCTGGTACAACGCAGTGCTCGAGGCACAGAGCGCGGCGCGGGACGTTCTGCGAGCGGGGATTAGTGCAGGTCAGGTAGATGCGGCGGCGCGAAGAGTCCTCCAGCGCGCCGGCTTGGGGAAGCGATTCGTACATAGCACGGGACATGGACTCGGGCTTGAGATTCATGAGATGCCACGCTTGGCCCGAGGCGAAAAGTCACTTCTGCAGGCTGGGATGGTGGTGACCCTTGAGCCCGGCGTTTACACCGAGGGCAAAGGCGGTATCCGCATCGAAGATGACGCCTTGATCACTGCAGATGGAGCAGAGTACCTGACTCATGCAAATCGGGAATTGATCGAACTCGGATGAAGCCTAAGAACAAAGCCAAGGGCAAACCGGAAGGTTCCCGGCATTCTTCGTCGCCTGATCTCGCTGCAATCTCCGAAATTCTTACTTTCATGGAGCAGCATTCTCTGGAGGAGTTTGAATATCAGAATGGGGCGATGCATGTTCGGCTTCGGAAGTCGCCCAGCCACGGCAAC
Source organism: Candidatus Acidiferrales bacterium (assembly GCA_030043155.1). The sequence goes on from JASHYE010000179.1 coordinate 1,895, forward strand.
GTCACCTTCCGAGCTCAGCAGCCAGCTCCAGAGATTTTTTCGGCAGTTCCAGCGCCGGCTCCTACACGGGCCCCAGTTGCTGCGCCGCCGCAAGCCGCCGCTGCGGAATCTGGCGCCGATCTTCACGTCATCAAGTCTCCCATCGTAGGCACTTTTTATTCTTCCCCAAGTCCCGGAGCTAACGCCTTCGTGCGCGTTGGCGATCACGTTGCGGCAGGCCAGGTTCTGTGCATCATTGAGGCGATGAAGCTGATGAATGAAATCGAAGCGGATGTAGACGGCGAAGTTATGCGCATGTTCGTCGAGAACGGGCAGCCGGTCGAATACGGCGAGCCCTTGTTTGCCATACATCCAAGCCGGAAGCAGTAACGGGGACTTGGGAATCTCGCCCAGCAAAAAATGTTTCGCAAGATCTTAATCGCGAATCGCGGCGAAATCGCTCTGCGCGTGTTGTGCGCGTGCCAGGAGCTCGGCATTCGGACAGTTGCCGTTTATTCCGAGGCGGATCGAAATTCCCTTCATGTACGCTTCGCCGACGAAGCTGTTTGCATTGGCCCCGCGCGTTCGTCTGAAAGTTACCTGAATATTCCTCACGTCATCAGCGCCGCAGAGATTACCAACGTCGACGCCATCCATCCCGGCTACGGCTTTCTTTCGGAAAACGCCAATTTCGCTGAGGTCTGCGAGGCGTCTCACATCACATTCATTGGCCCTTCGCCGGAAGTGATTCGGATGATGGGAGAGAAAGATCGAGCGCGACGGGAGCTCTCCGCTGCCGGGCTGCCGATTATTCCAGGAAGCCCTGGCGTGGTTCCCGACGAAGAGACGGCGCTGAAGCTGGCGGCCGAAATCGGCTATCCCGTGCTCATCAAGGCTGCCGAAGGAGGTGGTGGGCGCGGCATGCGCGTTGTCCACAAGAAAGAAGATTTGCCATCCGCGTTTCAAACCGCCCGCCATGAATCGCAGCAGGCTTTTGGAAGCCCCAATGTTTACCTGGAGAAGCTGATCGAGCGGCCGCGCCATATTGAATTCCAGGTCATTGGCGACCGTCACGGGAATGTTATGCATTTGCGCGAGCGCGAGTGCTCGATTCAGCGCCGCCATCAGAAAATCATCGAAGAATCTCCATCGCCTGCCCTCAATGCCAAAATCCGCGATGAAATGGGTGAGCGTGTCGCGAAGGCGCTCAGCCGCATTGGCTATTCGAATGCAGGGACGGTCGAATTCTTGCGCGATGAGGCTTCTCAAGACTTATATTTCATTGAAGTGAACGCGCGTATTCAGGTGGAGCATCCAGTGACAGAAATGGTTTCAGGCGTGGACTTGGTGAAGGCGCAAATTCGGCTTGCCGCCGGCGAGAAGCTCGCGGATGTCGTAGGCAAGCCGCGCTTCCACGGACATGCCATCGAGTGCCGCATTAACGCAGAGGACCCTGAGACTTTCGCGCCATCGGCAGGGCGCATCACTGCTTTTCGCGTGCCCGGCGGCCCCGGCGTGCGCGTCGATACGGCGGTTTATTCCGAAGCTGTCGTGCCACCTTACTATGATTCGCTGGTGGCAAAGCTGATCGCTTTTGGAGACGATCGCGCGGAAGCTATTGCGAGGATGTCCCGTGCTCTCGACCAATTTGTTGTGGAAGGAATCAAAACGTCCATTCCGCTCCACAAAAAAATTATGGATGAACCTGATTTCGCTGTCGGCAAGCTCGATACCCATTTTCTGGATCGCTATGAAACAGTAGCGGCAAAGTAGGAAGACGAAAATGTTCCCAGCGCTTTACGCCATTCTCGATCAGCAAGTGATGAAAGCGCCGGTGGTGAACTGCGCGAAAGAACTCGCGGCCGCGGGTGTGGAACTCATCCAATACCGCGCGAAGGAGCTCTCGCCTCGGGCTTACTTTGCAACTTGCTCTAGTCTCGCGGAGGCTCTTGCAACGGCAAAGGCACGTCTCATTATCAATGATCGTCCGGACATTGCCGCCATGGTAGGTGCGGGGGGCGTGCACGTCGGCCAGGACGATCTAACGCCCGATGATGCACGCAAAATTTGCGGCTCGGGCCGCTGGGTCGGTCTCTCCACTCACAACATCGAGCAAGTGCGCGCCGCTGCCAGTGCTCCCGTTGACTATATTGCCCTCGGCCCGATTTTTCCGACTTCTACAAAACAGAAACCGGACCCCGTTGTCGGTACGTCTCTCATTCGCGAGGCGCGCAAGTTGACGCGAAAACCTATTGTTGCTATCGGCGGCATTACGCTCGAGCGCGCGCCGGAAGTGTTTGCCGCCGGAGCCAATTCCGTCGCTGTGATTCGCGACCTGCTGGATGCGCGGGATCCTGCTTCCCGCGCTCGCGAGTATCTCGCTCTTGCGGCCAAATCCCGCGTTGCTCAGACCTCTCCATCGCCCAATCGAGAGGGCACGAATGGCTGAACAGACCGCGGTCCAGCCCGCCGCAGCTCCTGAACTCGTAAAGGGCCTCGGGCTCTTTGATTCGACCATGATCGTGGTCGGCTCGATGATCGGCTCGGGAATTTACATCGTCTCCGCAGATATTTCCAACCAGGTGCAAAGCCCGGGCTTGCTCATCGCAGTGTGGGTTGCTTCCGGCGTAATGACGCTCATCGGCGCGCTGAGTTACGGAGAGTTGGCCGCCGCCATGCCTCACGCCGGCGGGCAATACGTTTTCCTGCGGGAATCATTCGGCCATTTATGGGGATTTCTTTATGGCTGGACGATGCTGCTGGTGGT
>JASHYE010000180.1 GCA_030043155.1 Candidatus Acidiferrales bacterium
TTGCACACGAATGACCATTGTTTTCTGAAGGGGCACCGGATCATGGTGCAGGTGCAGAGCACATGGTTTCCGATTATCGACAGGAATCCGCAGAAGTTTGTGCCGAATATTTTCAAGGCGACGGCGAGTGATTACATCAAAGCGACGCAGCGGATTTATCGGAGCAAGGAGTATCCGTCGAACGTGGAAGTGCCGGTAGTGAACCAGTGATCTTTTGTTAGTCAACTTGCTGAAGAGTTTTGGAAGAAAAAGCAGATCCCTCGTCGGATGCTCGTCGCATCCTCGCTCGGGATGACAAGTCTTGTTTCTGCTGGCGACCGAAGGAGGGGGACGTGAACGGGAGAGTGGACGCGAATATGGTGACGACGGGCATTGAGCTGCCGGGATACCGGATTGTGAAAACGGTGGGGCTGGTGCGAGGGATCGTGGTGCGTTCGCGGAGCATTCTTGGGAACCTTGGCGCGTCGCTGCAGACGATTGTGGGCGGGAACATTACGCTGTTCACAGATATGTGTGAGCAGACGCGGGAGGAGTCGCTGGAGCTGCTGATGGAGCACGCAGCGCAGCGCGGAGGAAACGCGATTATTGGGATGCGGTACGACGCGAACGAAATTATGCAGGGAGTGACGGAAGTGCTGGCTTACGGGACGGCAGTGGTGGTGGAGCGGGCGACGTAGGGCAATCCGGAGAATTGGGAAAGGCAGCAGCGAGCAATTGAAGCGTTAGAACTGTCGAACATGCTCTCCGCGACAGCAGCCAGTGACTACATTGTGATGACGGCGCGGAAGCGGGGCTTTCCTTCCACGACGCGCTGATATGCGCTCGGAGCTTCGGCCAAGGAGTAGGTTTCGACTATCGATTTCACTTTTCCTTGCGCAACAAAATCCAGGGCCTCGTAGAGATATTCGGGGCCATTTTGCTGGCTGCCAATGATTTGAATGCGCTTGTCAATCAGGTCCAGGAGAGAAATCGAAAGCGGCTCAGCATCGACGCCCATGGTGACGAGGCGGCCGTCGGGACGCAGGCCTTGAATGCTATCGACCATCGACTTCGTTGAATTGGAGGTGCTGAGGATGACGTCAGCGCCGCCTGCAGCGGCAAGGCTCTTGCCGTCGCGGACAATTTCATCCGCTCCGAGCTCGCGAATCAGTTTGTCTTTATCCGGTGAGTGCGAAACGGCGATGGTCTCGAAGCCCGCAGCCTTTGCGTATTGCACCGCCAGATGTCCGAGGCCGCCGATTCCGAGCACGGCGACGCGCTCGTGCGGCTTTGGATCCGCCCAGCGAAGGCCGCTATAGACTGTGTAACCGGCGCAGAAGATGGGAGCTGCTTGCTCGTAGGAAACTTTGTCTGGAATCAAATAGGTCACGTCGGCGTTCATCAGCATGTACTCGGCATGACCGCCCGGCACGTCAACGCCGGTGCCTTTCAGATAAGGGCAGAACATCCTGCGGCCACGCTGGCACCATTCACAGCGACCACAGGTGGACTGAATCCAGGCGGTGCCGACGCGATCGCCGACCTTTCGCGAGGTGACGCCGGGAGCCACAGCGACAATTTCGCCGACCGGCTCATGGCCCAAAATTCGGGGGAATTGACCCGGGATGTGTCCGAGCGTGAGGTGCACGTCGGTATAGCAGATGCCGCTTGCGTGCATTTTGACGAGCACTTGATTGGGTCCGGGTTGAGGCTGAGGAACGTCTTTGATCTGCCAAGGACTGCTCACGGCGGGTACGACGGCGGCCTTCATAAATTCCTCCCGGCTGGATTTGATGCGTAAGGGTTTAACCACGGTGCAGCCGATAAAACTAGGGACCAGAGAGAGCGTTCGCCGAGTGCGTCCATCGAAAGAGAAAGTGGTAGGCCCGTGCGGGCTCGAACCGCAGACCTCTACCGTGTCAAGGTAGCGCTCTAACCAACTGAGCTACGGGCCTGGCGAAGCGATCAATCAGTTGAACAGATTCAATCGTACAGCATTCCCGCTTGGCGCACAATTTGGTTCACAGTGTGGATCAGTTTGAATTTTGACTCCTTATATCACGATCAAGAAAAATTCAAAACTGACCCATTACTCAGAGATGTCTGAATCTGCGCGTTGCCACGTCCTCAATCGCGCGGATGTTGCCTGAGGAGCAGGAGCGTTGACGGGCGTTTGGGCTGGGGTATGATGAGCGCATTTTGTATGAGCAGGCGAGGTCAATCGCGCAACAACTCCCGACCGAGTCATCGCGGGCGCAAAGGTTGGTGGTTTCGATTTCGGGAATCGGCGACGCTTACCGAAAGCTCGGCGATGTCCAACGCTCTTGTGCCGCGTACGGGGAATCGATGAAGCTGTACCGGAGGTCTTAAAGTCCTCACCCGGCTATGCCGGCGTGGCCGAGGCGACCGAGGCAACGGATCGTTTCCACCTGGTCATGGTCAGCTTGGGGGGTTTATTGTCGCTGTCGCTGGCAAGCGCCAGCGTTCAAGACCGCAGCGCACGTGATTCATTTCAGTTAACGTGCTGAGGTGAAACGTGGATGCGTCAGCGAACAGAGTTTGCCGGGAATGTGCAAAAATCTGCATGCTGCGGTTTGGCGAGCATACTCGCTTTATACCAAGAACCCTGTAGTCGTTCAAATGATAGGCCAAATGTCGATAGTTACGAATGGATGCGATGGTGGACAAGTCCTGCGCTTGGAACACTACTTGCTACGTAGCTAGTACGGTGTTGTTTCGCCGAAGAGGAGGCGGAGAGCTACTGTTTGGCTTCCTAGTACCTTGGATACACCGACAAATTCGGAAGCTACAGGACGCTGCGTGGCAAGCAAGGAGCCTTCCCGGCGCTTTGGGTCTCAGAGGGCCTCGATGAATTCAGGCTGCAATTCGCAGCATGGCACCGTTTGCGAGGAGCAAACGAACGATGCGACGTTGGTCACGAAGCCAGAAAGTCGCTCGGTTGTCGATCTGGTCGAATCGCAGGCAGCGATCCGGCCCGACTCCTTGGCCGTATCTTTCGGCGCGTCAGCTCTGACCTATGAGGAGCTCAATGAGCGAGCCGAACAGTTAGCTACCGTCCTGGTCTCCCTTGGCGTGGGCCGGGAAGCTATGGTGGCGTTGTGTTTGCAGAGATCTCTGGGAATGATCGTTGCGGCGCTTGGTGTTTTCAAAGCGGGCGCAGCGTATCTTCCACTCGACCTGGCAAATCCGCCTGAGCGTTTGGCATTCATGCTCGAGAACTCGCAAGCGTCTGTCCTGGTGACCGAAGCCAGTCTGGCGTGCTCGTTTTCTTCCCCGGCCAGCACAGTCATTCTTTTGGACGGAGAGGGGCGTCTGTCTCAAGAGAGTGCAAGAGGGCCGGAGAGCGCGAGAAAGACGGGCATGAAACCTCTGGCGGACGACCTGGCATACGTGATTTACACGTCGGGAACATCGGGAAGACCAAAGGGCGTCGAAGTTACTCACAGGAACTTACTGAATCTCGTGGACTGGCACTGCGATGAGTTCGGAGTGAGTTCGGCCGATCGAGCAAGCCATCTAGCTGGAATAGGATTTGACGCAAGCGTGTGGGAAATTTGGCCGTACCTTGCGAGGGGTGCGAGCGTGCACATAGCGAACCAATGCGTTGCGCAAAACCCCGAAGCGCTGCGCGACTGGATGATTTCGGAGGGAATAACGATTGGTTTCGCGCCAACGGTTTTGGCCGAACAGATGATAACGATGGAGTGGAGGAACGCGGCTCTGCGCGTTCTGCTGACGGGCGCAAGCGTCTTGCAGCGGCATCCATCAAGAGATCTACCGTTCCGATTCGTTAACAACTACGGTGTTACAGAATGTACGGTGGTTTCGACCTCCGGAGATGTTTGCGTGAACGGACATGGGAATTCGCTGCCACCGATCGGCAAGCCGATCGCCGCAACGCAAGTGTACATTCTCGATGAGCATCGTTCTGCAGTAGCGCCGGGTGAGGCTGGTGAAATCTACATCGGCGGAGAGGGCGTGGCGCGCGGCTACCGCAACGCGCCTGAGCTGACTCAAGCGAGATTTGTTCGGGATCCGTTCAAGAAAGATGCGCAGGCTCGGTTGTATCGCACCGGAGACCTTGGGAAGTTCCTTCCGGACGGTCAGATTGCTTTTCTCGGGCGAATCGATCAGCAAATAAAGATTCGAGGATTCCGCGTTGAGCCCGAGGAGATTGCATCGACGCTGAAACGGCATCCAGCGGTGCGGGCAAGCGCAGTGATCGGCCGCGAATTCGGCCAAGAAAACGAGACGCGCCTCGTTGCGTACATTGTGCTGGAAGAAAATTCGAGCGCAACTGCCAATGACCTGCAACGACATCTGAGCTCCTTTCTGCCCGATTACATGATTCCTTCTACTTTTGTTTCGATGGACTCGCTTCCTCTGACCACGAACGGGAAGATTGATGTGGCGGCACTGCCGCTTCCACAGCAAAGCAATACCTTAAGGAATGTCGCTTGCGAGGCTGGCAGTCCGCTGGAGCAGCGGGTGGCCGAAATTCTCGCGGGATTATTGGAGCTGAAGGAAGTCGGGTGCGACGATAATTTCTTTTTTCTTGGGGGCCACTCTTTGCTCGGAATGCAGCTGGTCACGAGGCTGCGCGATGTGTTTGGCGTCGAGGTCAGCTTGAAAAGTTTGTTCGATCATCCTACGGTGAGGAATCTCGCTGGCGAGATCGAGCAGCTCCTTGTGGCGAAACTGAATGCCATGACGGAAGAAGAGGCCGAGGAACGCCTCAAATTTTTAACGGAACGACGGGAGGAAGCTTAACTAAGAATCGAAATGTAATGAGAGCAACCCATGCCCTCAATCATTACAAGCTCGGACAATTCGCTTAGTCTCTGCCAACTACTCGATCCCGAGATTTTGGCGGATCCCTATCTGTTGTTTCATCGGCTTCGCCGCGAAGATCCCGTCCATTGGGATCCGTATCTACACTCGTGGATCGTGACGCGGTACGCCGATGTGGTCAGAGTGCTTCACAATTTCTCTGCGCAGACCGCGCCCTCGCCCCAGGAGCTTACAGCGAAGGGCCTCTCCGAACTAAATCCGATTGCGCAAATCATGCTCAAGCAAATGCTTTTCCTCGATCCACCCGCTCACACGCGCGTCCGCAGTCTGGCGGCGCAGGCCTTTACTCCGCAACGCGTGGAAGTGCTGCGCACGCACATACGCGATGTCGTCAACGCGCTGCTGGACGCCATTGATCCCAGCGGGAAAATGGATCTGATGAAGGCGCTGGCCGAGCCGCTGCCGTGCATCGTCAACGCGGAGATGCTGGGCGTGCCCGTGGAGGACTATCGTCAATTGAAACTGTGGTCGCAAGATTTTGGCGAGATGCTGGGCAATTATCAGCACGCTACGGACCGAGTGCGACGGGTGCTGAAAAGTCTTGGTGAAATGACGTCGTACTTTCAAGCGGCGATGCGGGAGCAGCGGTTGCATCCGCGCGGAGGGCTGGTGAGTTCGTTGATGAATGCCAGAATCGAAGGCGAGAGTTTGACGGAAGAAGAAGTGATCGCCAACCTGATCGTGACGATGGTCGGAGGCCAGGAAACCACCACAAACCTCATTGCCAATGGTGTGCTTTCTTTGCTTCGTAATCCGGAGCAGCTGGCGATGTTAAGAGCCGATTTCTCGTTGATTCCTTCGGCGGTGGAGGAATTTCTGCGATACGAGAGCCCGAGCCAGCACACGTCGCGCCTGGCGCCCGAGGATGTTGAGATGGGCGGCAAACGAATTCGAAAAGGGCAGGCGGTTATCGCGGTGATGGCAGCGGGTAATCGCGATCCAGAGCGATTTGCCGACCCCGACCGTTTAGACATCACGCGCAGCGACAACCGGCACTTGGCATTCGGCTGGGCGGCGCATTTTTGTTTTGGCGCAGCGCTGGCAAGGATGGAAGGGCAAGTTATGTTTCAGTCTCTTTTGGAGCGGTTTCCTGTCTGGAGGCTGGAACCGGAGCCCCTGAAATGGCGCGCCAACCTTGGACTGCGCGGCCTTACCGCTCTCCCGATTCGAATGGAAAAATGCAGTTCGTGCAGACCAGCAGCTCACGAACGGAGCACCCAATAATGCAGGAACGAGCGGAGCTGTCGGAGCGTAAGAAGCAAATCCTGCAGCAGTATCTGCGCGGACAATTCGCAGATGCTGGTAAAAAATCATCAGCCATTCCACGGCGCGCTAATGGCAAAAACGCTCCGCTTTCCTTCTCGCAACAGCAGGTTTGGGTGAACTGCAATTTGGCTGGCGATCATCCTGTCTACAACGAAACGATGACGGTGATGAAACGGGGACCGCTCAATCCGGCGATTCTTGAGCGGGCCCTTGGCGAGATTGTACGCAGGCACGAAATATGGCGCACGACCTTCGATATCGTTGATGGCCAGCCGGTCCAGATGGTTCATCCTGCGCCGGATACGTTTCCTATTGCGCGAGTTGATCTAAGGACGTTGCCGGAAGGCATGCGCGAAGGGGAAGCTGTCCGCCTGGCCACAGAGGAGGCGGGTAAGCTGTTCGACCTTAGCCGCGGCCCTTTGCTTCGAGCGACTCTGTATGACTTTAGCGACGACGACCACCGACTGTTCATGGTGTTTCATCACATCATTTTTGATGGGGTGACCGGTTATCGCGTATTTCTTCCCGAACTGGCGACTCTCTATCGCGCCTATTCAGAAGGAAAACCATCGCCCCTGCCCCAGCCGGACATTCAGTATGCTGACTTTGCATGTTGGGAAAGGCAGCACGCCAACGGGCACGTATCAGCAAAGCACCTGGGTTATTGGAAAAAACAACTTGAGGGCGAACTTCCGAACCTGGAGTGGCCAAATGACTTCCCACGTCCAGCGGCGCAAACGTATCGCGGAGTGCTGCGCAATGCATCGGTGGCCGCAGAGCTGATTCAGCCGCTCAGGAAGCTGAGCAGGGAAGCGGGGTGTTCGTTATATACGACGCTGCTCGCCGGAATGTCAGCGCTGCTTCATCGATATACGGGCCAGACTGACGTCATCCTCGGCGGGTTGTCGGCTGGACGGCGCAACGTCGAAACCGAAGGCATGCTGGGTTGCTTCATGAATCCGATTCCGCTGCGCGTGGATCTGTCGGGCAATCCGACTTTCCGCACATTGCTCGGAAGGGCGCGCGAAACAGTGCTTGGCGCTCTGGATCATGAGGAGATGCCGTTTGAACAAATCGTCAGCGAACTTCGGCTGCCACCGGACTCGAGCCGCAACCCCTTGTTTCAAATTATTTTCGCGCTGGAACCGAATGTGTCGTCTTTCGACCGTCAATGGGACCTGACGCTTGAGGACTTTTCAAACGGGGCGTCGAAGGTTGACCTGAGCATCGTGCTGGACGATCGCGGAGAGAGAGTCAGCGGCCCGTTAGTCTACAACCCGGACCTCTTTCGAGATTCAACTATCGCGGGGTTGATGACTCACTGGAATACTTTGCTCAGAAGCGCGCTGGCTAACCCGGACCTGCCTATCTCGCTCCTTGAGTACATGGCGCCGGAAGAGAAACAGCAGATTTTATATGACTGGAATCGCACGGTTGTCGATTATCCCAAGAACTCCTGCGTGCATGAGTTATTTGAAGTGCAAGCCGAACGCCATCCAGATAATTGCGCCGTAGTTTTTGAGAATCAACGTCTGACGTACCGCGAGTTGAATCAAAGAGCCAACCGACTCGCTCATCGCTTGACCGAGCTTGGGGTTGGACCGGATGTTGTTGTCGGAATTTGTGCGGAGCGTTCCGTAGAAATGATTGTGGGCTTGCTGGGCATTCTCAAGGCAGGCGGGGCTTATCTTCCGCTGGATCCAAAGTATCCTGAAAAACAACTTGGTTTCATCGTCCGAGACTGCGAAGTCCGTTTCGTCGTGACATCTGGAGCAGACGGCGCGCGCATCCTGAGGGACGGCATAATGCTGGTTCCGGTCGATGATTCGGAATCCACTAACGGCAACATTGGCAACCCCAGCGTGGCGGTTCGGCCAAGCAATCTTGCGTATGTGATGTACACCTCTGGATCGACAGGCGACCCAAAGGGCATCGAAATCGAACATCGCTCGATTGTTCGGTTGTTATTCGGCACTGACTATTTTGATCTGGATGAAACAAAGGCAATGCTGCAGTTTGGCCCCTTCACTTTTGACGCCGCCACTCTCGAAATCTGGGGCGCGCTGCTGCACGGCGGGAAATGCGTTCTGTATCCGAACAAGGCGCCGTCGGTCAGGGAACTCGGCGAATTGCTCAGTGCCCAAGGCGTCACGACTGCGGTACTGACCGCGTCATGGTTCAACATGACAATCGACGAGGATCCGCAAGCCCTCGCTGGCCTGCAACAAGTTGCCCCCTGCGGCGAGGCGCTCTCTGTACCGCACATACGACGGGCCAAGGAGCTTCTGCCAAACGTCGAACTCATCAACGGTTATGGCCCGACGGAAACAACGACGTTCGCGTGCTGCTACAAGATACGTGATCTGCCGAGTCCGTCGGCGACTTCTATTCCTATTGGCCGGCCGATTGCCAACACGGAGTGTTACATCCTCGATAAGAATCTGCAGCCCGTTCCTGTAGGAATCAAGGGCGAACTCCACATCGGCGGCGCTGGGCTAGCCCGCGGTTACCGCAACCGGCCCGACCTCACCAAAGAGAGTTTCATCCGCAATCCATTCAGCGACGATCCTGAGAGCCGTCTTTACAAGACGGGAGACGTAGCCCGCTTTCTGCCTGATGGAACGATCGATTATATGGGCAGGCGCGACGACCAAGTGAAGGTTCGCGGCTTCCGAATCGAACTGGGCCAAGTGGAAACGATTCTGCGCCAGCATCCAAAAGTGCAGGACGCAGCCTGCACCGTCGTGGAAGAAGCCAACAATAAGTTTCTTGTTGCTTACCTCGTCTCCCGCAACGGTTCGGATGCATCGTCATCGGAGATGCGCGAATACGCGCAAACCATGTTGCCGCCGTACATGATCCCCGAGAAATACGTAACCTTGGATGCAATTCCGTTGGGGCGGAATGGAAAAGTTGACCGGCACTCTTTGCCGATGCCTGACGTTGTCCCCACAGCTTCTCCTCGCGTCCCGGCTGCGCCGCAAGATGATGTCGAAAAAGAGCTGGTTCGTCTGTGGGAAAAACTCTTTTCACGGGAATCGATCGGCTGTGACGATAATTTCTTCAGTCTCGGCGGGAATTCGCTCCTGGCCGCAAAATTGGTCGTCCGTGTCGAAAAGACCTTTGGAAAGAGATTGTCTTTGGCTTCGATCGTTGCCGCGCCCACGATTAGGCAATTTGCTGCTTTGATGCGCGCGAATGATTCGGCCACGAGGATCGCGCACACGACAACGATTCAACCTAAGGGAACGATGGCTCCGTTTTTCTGCGTCAGAGGAGGGGTACTGTTCAACTCTCTTGTCGATGAACTGGGCACGGAGAGGCCTTTTGTGATGTTGATGCTGAAGAAAGACGCCATCGACAAATTCAAGACGCCGTACAATCTCGCGGAAATCGCAGGACACCTGGTCGATGCCATGTGTGAACGCCAGCCCCATGGCCCTTATTATCTCGGCGGATATTGCCAAGACGGAATACTGGCTTACGAAATAGCCCATCAACTGACGCTGCGCGGCGAACAGGTCGCGTTGCTTGCTCTGTTTGAAGCTGTGAATCCCTCTCCTTCGCCCATGGATCGTATGGCTACTGGCTGGAGGCGGACGGCGATAAGGCTGAGAGTTCGACGCGACCAGTTTCGCCGACTTGGCGTTTCGAAGTGGCGACAATTCTTGAAACTTCAGAGGGACAGTATTGAGCGGAAAATAACTCCGATGGTATGGAGGGCCTCTCATCGTGTTCGCAGGCTTGCCGGCAAGCCCAAACTCGAAAGTTTGGACCGTATCGTGCATGTCGCTGCGCGAGCGTACAAGCCGGAACCGCTATCTGCTCCGACTCTGCTATTCCGGTGCAACGATTGGCCAATTGCGTCTGCGGGAGATCCGTACTTTGGCTGGCGCAGCGTCTTGACCGGGTGGATCGAGAGCATTGAGGTTCCTGGTGATCATGTGGGCATGTTCCGCCAAGCGGGTGCGGAACAAATAGCGAAGAAGATGAAATCCCACATGCAGAGAGCTGAAACGAAACATCTCACCAGGGACACTAAAACCGATTGAGTTTTTGCACGCTGATGTCTAGTCGATACAAGCTTCGTTGCTCTGGCGATCAACCAGTTTTAGCATCCTGCGAAGTTCATACCTGGCTGCTGGACCTTCGACTCGACACAGAGTCAATATCGAAGCTCAGACGCACGCTGTCAACGGACGAAGAAGCACGGGTGCAGCAATTACGCTTCCCAGAGGATAAGAATCGCTTTGTTACCTCACGCGGATTACTTCGCACTTTGCTTGCGCACTACATTGATTGCGAACCTGAGGCAGTCTCATTCTCGTATGGATCAGCCGGCAAGCCGACCCTGACGCCAGGCTGTAGGGATGAAGATATCCGCTTCAATTTGGCCCATTCGGACGATTACGGGCTGGTGGCAATTACGAAGCACCGCGAAGTCGGTGTCGACATCGAACGCACAGTGCGACAAAGCGATCATGAGAAGATTGCGCGTCGTTTTTTTTCTCCAATAGAACTAGCTTCGTTCCTCGAATACTCCAGCGATGAGCGGGACGGCGCGTTCATGCGGCACTGGGTTCGAAAAGAGGCATACCTCAAAGCTCGCGGCGTTGGACTTACGCATCACGAAGAAGGATTTGATACAAAGCTCGACGAGGGAACTGTTTCAAGTTTTGTTCATGCTGACGGGATGACTTGGACGGCACGGGAGATTTTGGCGCGGCCCGGGTACCCAGCGAGCGTGGTAGCGCCGGGCACGGATTGGCAACTGCGATCGTTCGAGTGGAACAAAGAAGATTAAGAAGCTCGGGCGGGCCCCACGCTGGACCTTCGCCTTCGGCTACGTGAACGCCTCAATCGCAGATTAGATCGAATGGCAATTCTCTCGGGGGTTTTCGCGTCAGCGCTCCCCAAAGAGGCGCTCGCGCACGGTTTCATCCGCCGGCATATCCGGGCCACTGAGCAAATGGTCCGGGACGCGGGTCAGGTCCTCCGCGATGAGCGGCATGGCGCGCTGGCGCAGAGCCTCCGCTTCGGGCCTTGGATCCTCAAAGAGGATACGGAACCAGCCGCAGACTTTGTGCACGATATGAAAGTAGGCATCGTGTTCGCGCGCGTAATGATGGCCAGCGAGATCCCAGTCGGAATGGCTCAAGAGAGCATCGCGCAATACGCGGACGTCTCTCAAAGTTATCGACATGCCCTGGCCGAACGTGGGGTCGCTAGTGCCGGCGGCGTCGCCGAGCAACACGAGACCGTCGCGATAAGGATGATCTACCCAGGACTCAGTTCCCTCAAATGACGCGAGCGGGCCGACGCTTTTGACGTTCGCATAGGCGTCAGCAATGCCTGGTGCCATCTTCTTCGAATACGCCAGAAATGCATCCAGCTTCTCGTTGCCCTGAAGGAAAAGACCGTTCCCCGTGTAATAGCCTAGATAGGCGCGCCAGCGACCGTTCGTCAGGGGTACTATCCCGACGACCAAAGCCAGGTCCGGATTGAAAAGGTAGGTCATGACGTCTTGGCGGCTCGCTACGCCGGTCAACAGCACGCCCGCAAAGTGGAAGGGTTGCGGGGTCTTTTGCGTTGTGAAGCCAGCCCATTTGCGAGCTGCGGAATTGCGGCCGTCTGCTGCGGCCACCAGCCGCGCCGTGATGCGCTCGTCTTTGGTGTGGCGGGCTATAACCGTACTCTTGTTTGCGGCGGGCTCAACCGCTACCACGGAAACGCCTCGGCGCACCTCGGCTCCTGCCCGCTCTGCTTCCGCCAGCAATACTTCCTGCATTTCCGGATGAAAAAATGTAAGGCCCGCTTGTCTTTGCAGCGTTGTTTCAATGATGTTGCGCACGCCGAATCCCATATCCATTCCAAGAATCTGATTGGCGCACGTGTTTTTCAAGAGGTCGGCGATGCCCAATTTGTTTGCTTCCGCGGCGCCCCATGGAGCTAGAGATTCTCCGCGCACGCGCTCCCGGAATTGGCGCTCTTTTTCGAGAACCAACACGCGGGCACCCTCTTGAGCCATAGATATGGCCAACGCCGATCCGCCGATGCCTCCGCCGACCGTGACAAGATCAAATGATGAGGGATTCATTTTCGCCTCGTGTCATTTCAGCCAAAAGGTAGCGCGTCATGCCGGACTGCCAGATTTTAACTTGACGGGGTATTACGCATTGAGGGGAAAATGCTACACCCTTCGGGTGACCAAAACCGGCAGCCCACAGCACGATCAGGTTAATGGCCCAGGATGGGGGCTGTGCTGCTGTTTGGAGATTCGTCCGCGTCACCCGCCGGATCCAACCTTTGCTGGCGACGGTGAAGGTTCGCACGATAATGTCGGTTCTCGGAGTTTCCAGGCCTTACGCTACCGAAATTGGCAGAAAGAAGCGCGTGCCGCATCCGAGGCATTGGATGATTCTGGCAACAATGGTAGGTTTCCATTCCAACGAAATATAACCGTTAGGTGTTTACCTCTACGTCAACATGTGTTAAACTATCTGCTTCCGTTCCCATGCTCCATTGCAAATCTTGTTCAACCCTGATCCAAATTTAGTTCAAAGCTATACTGCGCGCTCTCTGAAACGAGTGGCTTGCTGATACTTCGATCGGGCCTGGAAAGCGCATGCCGCATCCGCGCGGCAATTTTGGCTACAATTCTCAGCGCAAATTGGCATAGATCGCGTAAGTAGCTGAAAGGAAAGGGGCAGCTAGCGATTACTATAGTCTCGCTGTGGAAAAGTATTCAGATGCTATCATGCTAGTAAATTCTTCTCAGTATAAATCCTGATTGACATCATCATATAGTATTGCGGTATGCGGACTGTGGTTAACCTAAACGTATAAACTGTGCAGTTAATGCAATGCCCCCTGGAAGATTGTTGGAGGTGCTTTGTGAAAAGACCTAGTTTAAGGATCACTTCCCGTACGAAGAGGCTGGTCTATTGTGGCGTTTTGGCCGTTTCCTCGATTGGAATCGTCAGCTCGTTTTCCTCGGTTAACGAGAACGCCGTAGGGGCGTCGTGTGTGGAGAGATGTGGAAGTGTAGGCAGCTGCCCGGGCATAGGGCAAGTGACGGAACTTATTTGCCCTAATTGCCAAGAGGTTATACTGGATTGTTGTCCTGCTACGGACGGTGCCAACTTCCGCACGTACTGTGAGAAGAAAACTGGTCCAAAATACTGTGCTCACTGCTATATACATGACAATCCTGGCGACCAAGCCGTCGGCGCCGACTATACGAGAGATCTATGTTGTAACTCATAGGAGGTTCTCAAATGAACCGCATGTTTCTGTTGGTTGTAGCATCTATGATCTTGTTCCCGAGTCCGAGCCTTGCCCAGGGAAATGGAGAAGCAGCATCTGTTGAGAGTCCACCGCCCGTAGAAGTAACTTTAAACCCTACTGAGCGCACAACAATGCAGCCCGGTACGCACTCAACCATTTCCGTTCCCGCAGTAGCCTTTGATATCCAAAATCTATCCGCTAAGTGCGTCGTTGCAGTCTCCCTAAGCGTGGACTGGAAGAACCCCGAGGGTAAGAAAGTCGCGACGGGAGGTCTTTCCACGTTTCGCCACAAGGGCAACCAGTTCGACTGCTTGGAATCCGGTCAGGTTCTTCATTCACCGCATCTTTCTATGCGTGTTCCGATTGATGCGTCAGGAAGTCCAGATACAGCCAATGTGACTGTCGATTTTGTTATCTTCGAAGATGGCTCGACGTGGGGACCGGGCAAGAGAGTCGAAGAGAAGGGGCGTCTCATTGGGAAGTTTCAGGCTTATAAGGAGGCGCAGGCTGGGAAAGGCGCGTAATGGCCGTGCGCGTTCTCAAGAGGAGGGGTAACCAGTGACGCGGGACGGACTGTTCAGCGTTGCATTCGGGCAACACCCTGAACGACTCGCACAACACCTACACCTACAATGCGGAAAGCGAGATGATCTCCGGAGCGGGAGTGAACTACTCCTATGACGGGCTGGGGGACCGCGTGGAGAAGTCCAGCGGCACGCTATATTGGTACGGCAAGGACGGCGAAGTGCTGGAAGAGACCAGCCTGACCGGAGCGCTGACCAATGATTACGTTTTCTTTGGCAACGGGCGCGTGGCCCAGCGGACCTCCAGTGCAGCCATCTACTACTACTTCGGGGATCACCTGGGCACTTCGCGGGTGATGACCACTTCGGCAGGGGCGGTGTGCTACAGCGCGGACTTTTACCCGTTTGGCGGAGAGCGGGTGTTCACCGACACTTGCGCGCAGAATTACAAATTCACGGGGAAAGAACGAGACACGGAGACGGGCAATGACAATTTCGGGGCGCGTTTTTATACGTCGAGCTTCGGGCGGTTCGAGTCGGCGGACTGGAGCGCCACGCCGGAGGCGGTGCCCTATGCCAATCTGTCGAATCCGCAGACGCTGAACCTGTACCAATACACGGGAGACAATCCGGAGACGTTTGCCGACCTGGTCCGGACGAAGTAGTCACCGCGAGAAAGACCGGGCGTGGGCCCTTGCTCGCGCATTTCGTTTGACAGTCTATCTCGGGATCTTCCTATACTCACTCCATTGCACCGAAATCGAGAGGTGTAGCACTTTTCCCCGCTCTGTAACCTAAC
>JASHYE010000181.1 GCA_030043155.1 Candidatus Acidiferrales bacterium
TACCCTCCGCGCCGGGAAGCTGCACCGAATGCGTCGCATCAAAAACCACCGGATACCCCAGTCCGCCCAGAATCGGAAACGACCGCACGTCCACGACCAGATTCTGATACCCAAACGATGCGCCCCGCTCCGTCACAATAATTTTCTCATTGCCCGTGCTCGCAATTTTCTCCACCGCGTTGCGCATTTCCCACGGCGAAACAAATTGCCCCTTCTTGATATTCACCGTGCGCCCCGTTTTTCCCGCCGCAATCAGCAAATCCGTTTGCCGGCACAGGAACGCCGGGATCTGAATCACGTCGCACACTTCCGCCGCCGGCGCCGCCTGCGAACTTTCATGAATATCCGTCAGAATCGGCAACCCAAATTTCTTCTTGATCGCGCCCAGAATTCGCAGCCCTTCCTTCATCCCCGGCCCGCGAAACGAACTCGCCGACGAACGGTTCGCTTTGTCGTACGACGCCTTGAAAATCAGCGGTACGCGCAGCTCGTTCGCCGTCGCCGCCAACTGCCCTGCCATCTTCATCGCGTGCGTTTCGCTTTCAATGACGCACGGCCCCGCAATGAAAAACAGCGGCGCCCCCGCGCCCATCTCCACGCCGCCCACGCTAAATTTACGTATCTTCTCGCTCATCGCCCCGCACAAAACGAATTGTCATCCCGAACCCGGTCGCGGCTTCTGCGACCGGTGTGAGGCCTGCCTGCCGCAGGCAGGGATCTGCTTTTGCGTTTTGGAAACACTACCTCAGTACGCCTTCCCGCATTTCCCTGCGCGAATTATGCCTGAACTTTCATCAATCCCAAAACACGCGCTTCTCGGGAAATCTCCGAGTTTCCGCCTCTACCGAATCCGAAAATCCCGCACGATCAGCCGCGTATCCACCGTCACATGCGGCGAAATCGCGTGGAACGCCCACAGATGCACCCACGCGTTGCCCGTGCGCATCGTCAGAAACGATTTCATTAGTCCGGGCGGAAAAAAGATCAGATACACCAGCATTACCGACAGCGCTCCGTGCGCCGGCGAATCATATCTCGTCCACGATTCGAATATGTGCATCGTGGGATAGCTCGCCGCCCCCAGCAAGTACGCCGTGAACGGCCGTGCGAGCTTCGCGTATCGCGGCAGCAAAATCGCGTATATGAAAATCATGATCGGCAAATCCGTTCCCGCCATGTGCAGGAAAAAAGACAGTGTCCCTCCGACTACCGCCTGATGCGTATCCAATTGAAAAATGTTTGGCCTCAGCAAATCAAGACCGGCGCTGAACCCAAGCACCACCACAATTACGAAAAGATCGTTCCACCGATTATCCGATTTCAGATTCAGCGCATAATTCGAGTACCCGCGCACCCGAAATGCCGCGTAAGGAATGAGCGCCAGCAGAATTCCATTGTACGCCGCCCACGTACACACCTCGGTCGGCGACTGCACGCGGAATTTCCCCAGCGCATCGCCGACCAGCGAACCATTGAGGTGCAGCGCAATGCCTTCCCCAAAAAAATGTCGCCCAATAATCTGCCCCGCCGCGAGCACCGCCGCGCCATAAATCCAAAGTCCAACGATTTCACGCAGCGCCTTCTCTCGTTTCGGAGCGCGCGCGCCAAGGTCTGGCATCGGTCTGCGTCGCGTAATAATCGCTGCGACTCCTATCACCAGAATGATCAACACCAAACTTCCCGAACTACCCTCCGCGTAAGTTTTTGCTCCCGTCCATCCACCACTCAATTCGACCGCTGCCACGTTAAACAAAATCCACAGCGCCAGCGCGATTTGAAAACTCCTCTCACGCACCACGCCTGACACACGCCGCCAAAAGCCACGCCGCTCATTTTGTGGACCCTTCAGCGCCCCGCCGCCCGTGTTTTTCCCTTCCTTCACCGCGTCAACCATTTCGTTTCTCGCCAATTCTCTCCGCCGTTGAACCCGCTAGTCTTAGACCGGTCTGTCCTCACGCGTCCCAACCACCATTGGCAATACGATTAGCTCGAAAAAAAAGTTGCCAGGCCCATCCGATAGACCCGGCACAAGAAACTTACCTCAGCCGCCTCGCCCACTCAATTCGCCCGAGCCGTCTGCAAGCCAATGCACCCTCCGTGTGAATTCGCCGGCATAGTTTTCGGTTGGTTGCGTTCCGATAGAGGAGATATATCCGTCCGGTCGAACCAGGATGCGCACATCCCCATGTGTCACGACCTCGGTGGCGTGGATCCCGCGCATTTGATCAAATAAACTTGCTCCATCAGCGAGCCGCACATTCGGCATTCTGTCTCCAGGATGCAATCTCCCCAGCGGAGTACCCGAGGACAAGCTGCTCGTTCTGTAGTGAAGGGCAAGTTGATTCGTGGCATTTCCTCGCTTCAGCGAATGCGTTTTATATAGCCGGCTGCTCAAGCCGAGCACAGCTGCCGCAACTGGCAAGCGTTCTTCCTGGTAGGTGTCGAGCAGCGCCTCCGGACCGCCATGGAGAACGTGCGCAAGTTTCCATCCCAGATTGCAGGCATCCTGTATGCCCGTGTTTAAGCCCTGGCCTCCGGTCGGAGGATGCACATGTGCCGCGTCACCAGCGAGGAACACTCTTCCGACTCTGTAACGATCGACCATACGCGCCGCTGGCTGATAGGTCGAGTTCCATCCGACGCGAATGGCGCGTGAGTTGGAAACCTTCCAAAGGACTTCCTCAATGCCTGCGGCTGGCGCTCGCGACGCTGTCATTTGAAATAGAGACTGCACTGGCAGCGGACAAAGACCGACACGCGCCAACGGCCACACGTGCCAAACCGTGTGGTCCAGTTCCTCAATCTCAACATCGGCCACAAGCAAGACCTGATCAGAGAGCGCCTTCCCGTTCAGGCTCAATCCCACGGCTTTTCTGACTGCGCTGTGGCCGCCATCGCAACCGACCAGATATTTCGCTGTGAGTGATTCTCCTGTTGCAAGGCGAACCCTAACCCCGTCCTCATCCTGAGAGAACGATTCGAACGCCGTTCCGAAGTCGGCTCTTGCGCCCAACTCGGCCAATCGTTCCCGTAGTATCGCTTCTGTGCGATTTTGCGGAACCAGCCACAGATTGGGATAGGGAGTGCTCTCCGTCGCCTCGCGTCGCCCTCCCATAGGACCGAACCGCAATGAAAACGGTCCAAGGTGTACACGCAGATGCGGATAAGGCATGCCGGAATCCAGAACGTTCTTGATAACGCCGAGATCATCGAAAATTTCGAGTGTCCGCGGCTGAATGCCCTTCCCGCGCGATCCGGCGAAGGGCGCCGTCGCCGCTTCAATCAGGCGAAAGTCGATCGATCGTCGCGCGAGCTCAATCGCCAAAGTTAATCCGGTGGGACCGGCTCCGACAATCAGGACTTCCGTATCGTGCATGAGCGCCTCCAATTTCGTACAGCGTACGATAGAAATATAATGGTACACTGTACGAATGTCAAGCACGCATCTGAACCGTGAAAAAATCGCCGCTGCCGCCCTGGCTATCGCCGATGCGGAAGGTTTCGCATCCGTTTCCATGCGGCGGGTTGCTCAGAAACTCCGCGTCGGAACCATGAGCCTTTACTACTACGTAAGAACAAAAGCAGACCTGATTGCCGCAATGGACGACGCGTTGATGGCGGATCTGGTGGCTTCCTCTCTCCCGAGAGATTGGCGCAAGGCTCTGACTAAGATTGCGCTCCGTACCCGCGAGGTGTTCCTACGGCATCCCTGGGCGCTTGCCTCCATGCAATCCGCGCCGCCGGGTGTGAACGCCATGCGTCATATGGAGCAATGCCTTCAGGCGCTTTCCGGAACCGGCATGAATACGCAAGAAAAGCTCACGCTCCTGGCGCTCATCGATGACTTCGTTTGTGGTTATGCGCTCCGTGAAACCGCCGGCGATCCCCACGTTGACGCCGATTGGGCGCGCAAACAGCTCGCGACGGGAGCATTCCCCCGGTTGGCCGAAGCCTTCGGTGGGGGGCAAGTTCCTGCAATGCCCAACCGATTCAGGATCGGTCTGCAGGCGCTCCTCGCTTCCGCGACAAAGCGAAGCATCGATCCAGCCGCGCGCGCGAGCGAATCGCAAAAAATAACGTGCCCTGCGACTCCTTGAGGCTTGCTTTTCTTCCGTCCGAATGCTTCCATCAGCAATTCGGCCTGAACCCCTTTACACTCGTGAGATAATGCTGGAGGGTTAAAATTTCGATGCAGTTGCTTCGGCAGCCAGCGCGCCCTCTTCACTCCCTCTTGGGAATCCTCAAAAAGCCCGGCCCAATCTCTAATCGCCATACAAATGGACGTCAATTATTAGAACTTCCTGTAAATGACACAAAACAAAGCACCTCACTTTTTATAATCGATAACTTTTGCGCGTTCTTTGCACTCCGCTTGTTGTTGCGGAGCGCGCTTTTTACTCTCCGCTCGCCATTTTGGAATGCACTTGTCACCGCGCCAAACACAACTGAGGCACAATTCTCATGACCGACACACCCGAACTCCGGAGAATGTCCCGTCCGCTCGCCGAAGTTGACCCTGAAGTCGCCGACGCGCTCAACGACGA
>JASHYE010000182.1 GCA_030043155.1 Candidatus Acidiferrales bacterium
CCGCCCGGAATCGAACCGGGAACCTCCGACTTAGAAGGACGGCGCTCTATCCGATTGAGCTACGGGGTCGTCGCACGATGATAGCATGGCAGCTGGCGGGATTTTGCCGATCTGGCCGGACGGCCTTTCCAAGTGAGCTACTCCGGCAGACGCACATTAGGTTTGGAGTGAGTTTGAGGGCAGTGGTAAAGAGCCGAGGCTCTTAGCAGGCCAAACTTTTAGCAGACGGCTTGCCGATGGGTGAGAAAAATCGAGTCATGTGCCAGTGCAGGTGGCACGAGGCCTGTTGGTGTGCCGCGCCGCGTCACTCTGAGTGTGTGACGGAGGGATGCGGCGCACCCGAGGCTCAATTACGTTGTTAAGCTTCAGCTAAGGCCGCGCGAATTTGCGACGAATCAGGGGCGCCAATCCAAGCAAACCGGAACCGAGGAGCAGCAGCGTGCCGGGTTCTGGCGTGGTGCTGCCGCCAATTGTACCGGACCCTACGGAACTGAAGGCCGCTGGCGGATCGCCCTTTTCGCCTGAAATATTGGCCAAGGTGCAAGCACCTACGACGTCGTCGTTGCAGCTAAGCGGAGCGAGGAGCACGCTGATGTCCTTGGTTCCTGAGCCCGAGAGCAGGCCCGAAATGGTGTAGCTGGCGGAGCCGAGGAGCGAGACCCCGCTGCCGTTTTCGACGATCTGCGTCCAGTCGATGGCACCGGTCACGGTCACCTTACCACCGTCTGCGCTCAGCGCGTACGAGTCCGAGACCGGTCCGGTGATGTTCCAAGTATCTACGCCAGAGGAGCTTTCGCTGGCAAATTCGGCGACAGAGTCATTTGCGCTCAGGGAATAAGTCCCTGTTGCCGCCCCAATACTTATATCGCCACTCACCGCGCCAGTGCCACTGCACGACTCGGACGCCGACCCAGTAAGCGGGCAAGCCCCGATGTTGACGTCGAGTCCTCCGGTGGTGCCGGTATCACCTGAAAAAACAATTCCGTAGACACTCGTACTTTCTCCGAGATGAACGGTCAGGGTTCCAGCCAAGGCCGGCAGAGAGATGAGGCCGAAAGCAGCCAGGGCCGCAATTGTTGCGAGGATTTTTCGCATAAGTATCCCCTTAGTTTTTGAGGCTGAATCGGAGTACGGGGCCCATTTGGGCAGAAACACCCACAGACGTCAACGTGAGTGAGCAAGTCACTGGCCAAAACCGATTAGGCGGCAGTGCGAAGGCGTAAATGGCTTCAGAAGTTCTCTGCTTGCCGCCTGAAGATGTAAGCGTCGCTCTATGAAGAACTAACATCCACGCCTAAGCAAGAATTCAAGAACGCGGGCACCCGCAAACAGGGGTGTTAAAACACGAATGAACCTCCGCGAGCGACGCATGTGCAAAGGCTTGCGGAAATACACAAGGTTTGTGCATCAGGTTGCAGTGTTGGTCGCTACTGGCAGCGCACTGCTACATGTGTCGTAGTTTGTTTCGAGCGGATTGGCACGGAGCATTGCTGTAAGCACACTAGCGCAGATTGCCGAGCTGAAAATTGAGCTGATCCATGGTGATCTGGCACTGATATTTCGCGCTGGCTTCGTCGATTTCCGCCTGAGTCTCGTTGAGCTGGGCCTGACTGAGTTCGACGATGGAACTGAGGCCGAGCTTATAACGGGACTGCGCCAAGTCAAGGGAAAGGGCGGCCTCCTGCTGCAAATGTTGGTCTACGGATAGCTGTTGATAGGCTGTGTTTGCGTCGAGCCACGCAACGCGGACATCGCGGGCGATTTGGTCCTCGAGTTCACGAAGATTCTGATCGGTTTGCTCTGTTTGCAGATGGGCCTCGGCATGACGGGCGGAGAAAAGGCCGCCATTGAAGATGGGAATGCTGAGATTGAACCCCGCAGCGGCGTAGCGGTCGACGAGCGGCGCTTCGTAAACGGGGGTGAGGCCGGCGGCGCCCACAACGCTGAGCGAGGGCATCCAGAGATCGCGCTCAGCGCGTTCGAATGCGCGAGCGGAGTTGCTCTGGAGTCTGCCAGCGGCGATTTCAGGACGCTCCTGGAGAGCTTCGGCGACGAACTGCGAAAGATCGGGCGCAGGAGCAGCCGGCAGCGGCGTGTCCGTCAACTGAAAACTCTGCACCGTGGTGTAGCCCAGAGCGAGGGCGAGATTCGCGTAGGCAGCCTGAACGTTGTTTTGCGCCTGAGTCAGCAAGAGCTGGGCTTGATCGAGATTGACGTTGGCAAAGCTGACATCAAGGCCGGACTTCAGTTGGTTTTTGGCGAGAACGTTCACTTGATCGACAACGACCTGGCGTTCCTTCACGGCTTCCTCCGCGACGCGAAGAACGGCCTGGGATTGCAGAACGCGATAGTAGGCTTCGTCAACGTCGAGGAGGGTATCGGCGCGCGTGGCGTTGGTATTTTGCTGCTGCGCCTGTGCGCCGAGGCGGGCTGACTTAGTTAGGTTTTCAGTGCGGCCGAAATCGGTGATCAATTGATTGACGGTGAAGCCGTTGGAGTAGCGGTTGTAAACGCTGGGGTTGTTCAGGTCGCCGGCGGCGACGTGGCTGTCGCTATCCGCGAGCGCGCCAGTGGCGGCGCCCTGAACCGTGGGGAAATACGCCGAGCGCGTCTCGCGCGTGACTTGCCCGGCGGCCTGCGCGGCATATATCGAGGCGCGCAGACGCGGACGATTTTGCAGGGCGATAGCGTCGGCTTGCTCCAGCGTGAGGGATTGTGGAGGAGCGCTTGCCGGCGGCTGCGCTTGAGCAAAAACAGGCGACGCTGTACATGCAGCGATGATACAGAGCAGAAGAGGAAGCGAACGATTGCGGGTCATGCGATGGTCCTCCATAACAATGATTAGTGGGCCTGCTCAGGAGCGGCAGGCAGAGGCGCCTGCACGGCAGGTCGATTTGAGTAAACGAGAAGATAAGCAGCCGGGACAACGAAAACGGTCAGCACGACGGAAACAATAAGGCCGCCGATAATCACGCTGGCGAGAGGCGCGTAGGCTTCGCTGCCCGGTTCGAGCTTGAACGCCATGGGCAACAGTCCAACGATCGTAGCGAGAGAGGTCATTAAGATAGGGCGCAGGCGGATGCGGCAGGAATGCGCGACGGCTTCGCGAACGCTGCGGCCCTCCTGGCGGAGGCGGTTGGCGAAATCGACAATTAAGATGCTGTTGGAAACAACCATGCCGGTGAGCATCACGATGCCCATGAGCGACTGAATGTTCAGCGTGGTGGAGGTGAATGCCAGCGTGAGCATGACGCCGACGAGGCCCGTAGGAATGGCGAGAACAATGAGGAATGGATCCACCCAGGACG
>JASHYE010000183.1 GCA_030043155.1 Candidatus Acidiferrales bacterium
ATGGAGCCGGAAGAGCTTTCGGTGACGTACGAAAAATTGAAGCGCGCATTGGCGAAATCTTGAAATTGTAAGAAGGACGCGGAGCAACTGAAGTGGACTTGGCGCTTAGCGAAGAACAACTGCTGCTGCAGCGGACGGTTCGCGAATTTGCCGAATCGGAAGTAAAGCCGCTCGCGAAAGAACTGGACGAGACAGGACATTTCCCGCGAGAAACTTTCCGCAAAGCTGCCGAACTCGGACTCACGGGCGTCGCCGTGCCGGAACAATACGGCGGCGCGGGGATGGATCCCATTGCGTATAGCATCGTGATTGAAGAAGTTTCGCGTGCGTGCGCTTCAACAGGCGTGATTCTCTCGGTTCAGAATTCGTTGTACTGCGATCCAGTTCTTCGATTTGGGACAGAGGAACAGAAACAGAAGTTTTTGGTTCCGTTTGCGCGCGGCGAAAAAATCGGCTGCTATGCGCTGACAGAGCCACAAGCCGGCTCGAATGCCGCGGCCCTTCGCACTAAAGCTGTGCTCAAAGGCGACAAGTACGTCATCAATGGGACGAAAGCGTGGATTACGAATGGCGGCGCCGCCGATGCGGCGATTGTTTATACGAATACGCATCCGGAAAAGGGGGAGAAGGGCATCACTGCGCTGATTGTGGAAAAAGGAACGCGCGGGTTTGCGGTCGGAAAGGAAGAAAAGAAACTCGGTATCAATGCGACAGCGTGCTGCGAACTGTCGTTCACCGATTGTGAAGTCCCTGTAACGAATCGCATCGGAGCGGAAGGCGAAGGGTACAAAGTTGCGCTTTCGACGTTAGACGGCGGGCGCATCGGGATTGCGGCGCAGGCTACGGGGATTGCACAAGGCGCATTCGACGCGGCTCTCGCGTACGCTCAACAGCGGCAGGCGTTTGGGCATCCGATCGCTGATTTTCAAGCGATCCAATTCATGCTCGCGGACATGGCCACGGAAATTGATGCAGCGCGATTGCTGGTTCGCAAAGCGGCATGGAAAGAGGAAACCGGCGCGCGATTTTCCATGGAAGCGTCTGTTGCCAAGCTTTTCGCTTCGGAAATGGCCACGCGCGTGACGCACAAGGCCATTCAAATTCACGGCGGCAACGGTTACAGTCGCGAATATCCGGTCGAGCGCAATTACCGCGACGCGCGCATCACGGAGATTTATGAGGGCACTAGCGAAATCCAACGGCTCGTGATTGCCGCGTGGGTTCTGAAGTCCTTTTAGGTTTTGCTTACTTCATAATCAGTTCAGCGATGCGCACGCTTCGTGTATGCTTTGGAGGTGCTGGCATTTCAGTCCGAAATAGAATTTGATCCATCGCCCGATCCATCAAGAGACGAGCAGTTTTTTCAGAGCATTCCATCGCACGCGGGAATCTTCCTCATCGAAACCAGAAAATCGGAGAGCGGCGTGCCTTCGCGTCCTTATCTGGCGCGTACTGCAGACTTGCGCCGCGCTGCCGAACGCCTGCTGCGCTCGCCGGAGGGCGCTTCCAAGCGACTGAATCTGCGCGATGTGGCTGTGGTTTTTCGCTATCGCTGCACGGGTTCGCGGCTGGAGCAGCTTCTTGCAGTGTACCAGCGCGCGCGAGAGATTTTTCCGCGGCGCTATCGCGATTTTTTGCGCTTACGTCCGCCCGCTATGCTGAAAATGAATGTGCGCAGCTCCTATCCGCGCTGTTACGTCACTCGCCGGATTTTCAGCGATGGTGGCCTTTACGTTGGTCCGTTTGCGTCGCGACGCATTGCGGAGAATTTTTCGAGCCGCTTTCTGGAGCTTTTCAAAATCCGGCGCTGCCAGATTAAAATCCGCCGCGACCCTGCTTTTCCGGGCTGCATCTACTCGGAAATGAAAATGTGCATCGCGCCATGTTTCGGCGGCTGCACCAAAGAGGAGTATGAGGCCGAAGTTGCGGTGACGGCTGAGGCGCTGGCATCGCAGGGCGCTTCGCTGCTCTCCAAAATCGAACGCGAGCGCGAATCGGCGAGCGAAGCCACTGATTTTGAACGCGCCGCTTCGCTGCACAAGCGCCTCGAAAAGGTCAGCGGCGTGTTTCGCGGGCTGCCGGAAATCATTCATCGCGTGGACGCGCTGAGCGCGGTGATCGTGCAGCGTGACCGGCGCGAAAGGACAGTCGCGCTTTTTCCTGTCGTGAATGGGATTTTCGCGGAACCTTTTTCGGTCTCATTTCGAGATTTGAGTCAGCCGCAATCGATGGAAGAGATCCTGCGCGAACAGTTTCAGCAACTGCAAACCGCCGAAGATGGCTCGACCGACGAAGTGGAAAAGCGCGATTCCTCCACGCAGCGCGAAGAGCACCTCTCGATTGTGGCACGCTGGTTTTATTCGAAACCGCGCGCTGGCGAAATTTTGTTTCGCGACGCGGAGTGGCCGTATCGCAGGATCCTTCGCGCGTGCGCCCGCGTCCTGGCTGCGGAAGAGAAATCCTAATCGACGCTGATGCCTGACGATTCGAACGCAGCCGCTGCCGCAACTCCCGCCACCGTCTCGCGATGGTCGGTGATGTTCCGCGCGTTGCAGCACCGCAATTTCCAGCTCTTTTTCGGCGGGCAGCTCATCTCGCTGATCGGCACGTGGATGGACACGGTCGCGGAAGCGTGGCTCGTGTACCGGCTGACGGGCTCCTCTCTTCTGCTGGGAACCGTGGCGTTCGCGGGACAAATTCCCGTATTTTTGCTCGCGCCGATCGGCGGCATGGCAGCGGACCGCCTGAACCGGCGCAGCATCGTGATCGCAACGCAATCCACGTCGATGGTGCTCGCGGGCATTCTCGCGGCGCTCACGATTTCAGGGCGCGTGAAGGTTTGGGAAGTGGTGATGCTCGCGTCGTTCATGGGCGTCGTGAATGCGTTCGACATTCCGGCGCGACAGGCTTTTCTGGTCGAAATGGTGGGGCGCGAAGATCTGATGAACGCGATTGCGCTCAATTCCTCGATGTTCAACGGCGCGCGTGTGATTGGCCCGGCGATCGCCGGAATTTTGGTGGCGAGCATTGGCGAAGGCTGGTGCTTTTTCGCCAATTCCGTCAGCTATATCGCGGTGATTGCAGGTTTGCTGCTGATGAAAATTGAACGCCGCACGCCGCAGGAGCGGGTCGCGTCAGCGCTCGAACACATCGCCGAAGGATTTCGTTTCGTCCAGCAGACGCGGCCGATTTTTGCGCTTCTGCTGTTGCTCGGACTCGTGAGTCTGGTCGCGATGCCTTATTCGGTGCTCATGCCGGTGTTCGCTGCGCGAATTCTTCACGGCAATGCGCGCACGCTGGGCGTTCTGATGGGTGCAACGGGCGTGGGCGCGCTCACAGGCGCTTTGGTGCTTGCTTCGCGTACAGGGTTGAAGGGCCTGAGCAAATGGGTTGCATTTTCGTGCATGGG
>JASHYE010000184.1 GCA_030043155.1 Candidatus Acidiferrales bacterium
ACTTTCATCAGCCGCATTCCGCCCAGCTTCTCGACCACGAATGAATAAAAATTGTCGCGCCGCTGCTCGCCGTCCGTCGGAATGTCCACGCCGGCCTTCTCCTGCGCCTCCAGACATTCCACCACCGCGCGATCCGCTACCGCTTGGAATTCCTGCTCCGTCCCCTCGCCGGACTGTCGCTTCCGCAACGCCTGAATCAGCCACGCGGGCCGCGGCCAGCTTCCTACCACCGTCACCGGGAACAATTTCTTTTCAGACATGCGCGCGTTCTCCCTTTTCATTTTTTTCGAAATCGTTTTCCACCGGCAATCCGCTGCCGCTCCATTCCGCATACGAGCCGTCGTAGAGCGCCACGTTGTACCCAAGCTGCGCCAGTGCCAAAAATCCCAGCGATGCCCGAACGCCCGTGCGGCAATACGCAATCGCATTCGTCCCGCGCGTCACACCGCGCGAACGAAACATTTCTTCCAGCCGCTCTGGCGAGCTCAAAATTTTTCCGTCCGCGCCAATCTGGTCGCAGCTCAAATTCACCGCGCCTGGGATCCGTCCCGGCCGGGCATCAATCTCCGCCTTTCCCGAAAACTCATCCGCCGTCCGCAAATCCACCAGCTTCGCCGCATTTTTCTGCACGTCGCTCGTCGTCGCGCGCAGCTCCGGCTTGATTTTCGCCGCGAATTCCCGTGCCGTCGGCTGCACGGGCCGGTAGAACACTTCGCGTCCGTCCTTCACCCATTGCTCCCAAAACGTTTCCATCACGTGTACGTGCGTGCGGCCCAGATACGCGAGCATCCATGCCAGCAGCGCCGCATTTCGTCCGTCTGCATTGTCATAGATCACAGGTGCGCGGTGCGCGTCCAGTCCAACTTTCCCCAGTCGCTGCGCCAATTCCTCCGCGCTCAGCAAACGCCCTTGCGCGTCGCGCTGCTTCGCCACCGGAAAATTCACTGCGTTCTTCGGATGTCCGGACATGTATCGAATGATTGACCGCGGATCGATCACCAGATATTCCGGCGATTCCAGCCGCTCGCCGACCCATTCAGAAGATACCAATCGAAACATGCTCATCCAACCTTCGATGTCCAACCCTTCGCAGGGATTCACACTTCTCGTGGTTGTCCGCTCGCGGGGATCGAGCAGAGGGTCCTAAACGCTGTCCGGCATTCTAATCCAATCGCTCTGCGAAGTCACTGTGGACGCAACTCGGGTAGTGTCTTAATTTGACGCGCCCTATCACTTTGTCGCGGCTCCCAGTACCTCGCGTATCCACTCCGAAACCGTCTGTTTCTTGGCTTTTGCCGATGCGTTGATGGCTCGCAGCTCATCTGGCGTAACGCGGACGCGCAACATTCCGCCCTTTGCGTGGCCTTTGGGCATCTTAGGGCGTCCGACTCTAGGCTTCTTGGGCATTTCTGTAGTCCTGTAAAATCGCGGCTCTTACCGCCGCTAATGGCGAATCTATAGGCGCAACGTGCAGTACAGTGAAATGCCGCTTCTTGCCGTCCGCGTCCTGTATCCACGCATAAAGGCGCGATGCTCTTGGATGGTCGATTAGCTCGAATACTTCCACAATCCCCTGCCAGACCATCTTTCCCCGAAACACTTCTTTCACTGGCACGCTCTCGACGTGATGCGAATCCACGCCATGCAGTTTCTTAATCACGTCGCGCAGCTCATCGAGATACTCAGTCACTTGCCGTCTGCCTTTATTTCTGGAATCTCTAAACGCAAATGCTTGCCAATGTCGCTGCCTATCAATTCTCGCAGGCGCAGCAAAAATGACTTGACTAATTCGCTTTCAGAAAGGACGGAACTAGATTTTTGCGTTTCGCTGGCGAATCGCTCCGAACAGTTTTGGCAAATCGTTCCGAGACCACGATCTAACCTAGCGATGGGAACCAAAAAAGTGGCATGGCAATGAGGACATTCCCAACCCACAGATGCTATATCTTTAGGAGAAATAAGTATGCGCCTCTCTGATGTCATGCTGCCGCTCCTAGCAAATCTTTGACTGTCCAAAACTCTCGCTCGATTCCCGCTGCCATTGCTGGCGTGCATCGCAGTGAGTTATGACGCTTCACGAAATTGTAGTAGGCGAAGTGGAGCGCAACGGCTGCCTCGAAATTCTCACGCTTCTTGCTGAAAGCGTAGGTGAGGCGAGTCAATCGGCGCATGTGAAGCCGCGTCGTTCCGTTCAGCCGCTCAATATGACTGGTAGAGGCAAGCCCTAGATCGGGGCGTCCGCTGCGCCGTATCTTGTCCGTGCGAATCACTTCCGCATCAGCGGCCTGACTCTCAAAGACCTTGATGACTTGCGCGAAGTCCACGTTCGCGCCAAAGGCTTGCTCTACCGCTTCAATGTAGGCAGGGAGCGCGTCAGAGGAAAGCTGCGTACGAATCTTGAGGCGTGACGCTAAGTCACTCATAAAGGCATTTGCGGTCGCGGCATCGCGCTTGCCAACCTTGAACGATGGGACTAGCTTCGTTTCCTGGTCAATGGCGCA
>JASHYE010000185.1 GCA_030043155.1 Candidatus Acidiferrales bacterium
TCGGTCTTACCTGCATTTGGGTGCCTCGGAGGGTCACGTATTATCAACCGGAGCAACTGGGTCCATTCTGGTGCGGCTATAGCTTTCTGTGGCACCCATTGGATAAATACGGCCCTCTCGCCTCGAACCATGGCCCAATGCTGCGTACATACTCCGTAGACTACCTGGTCTTCTCGCTTGAAGATGTCGGTCTAACAGGGCTGCTAGTCGTGTTGCTGCTGCTCGCTGGGGAGCCTTCCCCTGAGGCGACTATGGACGTACCCCCCGTGGCCGCCCCAACCGAAGCAAAGATCCGCGGAGCCTCGGAAAATGGCCCGTCCGGAGGAGGGAAGGACACCTGAAGCACGCCAGAGCCACGTGAGAACGGGTCGATTCCAATCATTGACGTCGATTGTACAGTGTGATCAGCCGCGAACTGTAAGCACTGGGCACAGGGCGTGTGCGACGACCTTGTGCGCTGTAGCCCTCCCCAGGTGGGTAGTGGCGCCTAAATGTTCAGTGATGTTTCTGACGCCGAGTACAATCAAGTCTGCATCGTGCCGTTTTGCGATTTCCAGTATCCGAGACGCGGGCTCTCCGCTCTCAACTAGAGTTCCCACTTGGCACCAGTTATCACATCCCTCTGGGATCAGGTCCTTCATCCTTGAGAGCGCGGCGGCGATAGCCGTTTGACTCAGACTGGGTGCATTCAATCCATTGTGCTGAAGCACATGCAGCAGGATCAATCTCGCCTGATTTTCCTGAGCGAGCGACAGAGCGTAAGGCAGTGCCCCAAGCGAGTGGGCGGAAAAATCCGTGGCGAAAAGGACATTGTGGAATCGCGCGCCACCATGAATGCCCTTCGAAACAGCAGGCCCGACAGTCAGTACGGGGACTGGCGAACGCCTGAAGATTTCTTCTGCAACGGAACCGAGCAGGAGTTTTTCTGCACCTGTTCGCCCACGGGTTCCCGCGACAATGAGGTCAATATCGTGCGTTTGGAGCCCGTGCTCAACGCTTGACCAAACGTCGGTACCCCACTCTAAACCCGTGTCGTAAGGCAAACCCGCAAGGTGCGAGGCAACGCGCTGCATCGCTGCTTTGGCCGTATCCTCCTGCGCCTCATCTATGAGGGCAATCGAAGTGGGAGTGGAGTAAAGAACGGGGTTAGGCAGTAAGACGTGCAGTACAAACATCTTTGAGCCATAGGCCCGGGCGATGCTGATAGCGAAGGGGAGCGCAGCCTCTGATGGCTCCGAGAAGTCCGTCAGGAAAAGTACATTCTTGAAGGTTACTCGCGCGCTGGCTGTAGCTGCTTTCATGTCGCACCTCCAATACAGAGCATCCGCCAAGGATGAGAAAGAATATGTGACAAAGGTCACGAGGGACCGTGACGCACGTCACACGGTCTATGAAACCGTCGCGGATACTTGGTTGCCAGAGGTTGATGAGAGCAGCCGCCAGCACTCGCGTGCGATGGCCCATTCTTCTTGCGCGTGGATTACGAGTACTCGGACGGTGGAATCAGACGCTGAAATCTCGTGATCATCCGCAGGTGGAGCATTCTTTTCTCCATCCAGCTTCAGTCCTGTGTAAGAGAGGTTTTCGCAAGCTACGGCACGAACTTCAACTGAGTTCTCTCCGATTCCGGCAGTAAATACGAGCACATCAATGCCACCAAGTACGGAAATCATCGCTCCAATCTCACGCTGGAGGCGATGAACGAAAATTTCAAATGCCAGCCGCGCCCGCTCATTACCTTGCTTCATGGCAGATACAATGTCACGCATATCTCCAGAAATGCCTGAAATTCCGAGTAGGCCTGATTTGGTGTTTAGAATCTCATCGAGTTCTTTCGGGTTACACTGCTGCCGCATTAGATAAGTGAGAATACCCGGATCAATTGAACCGGAACGCGTACTCATCATCAGCCCTTCGACCGGCGTAAAACCCATTGTCGTATCTGTACTGTGTCCCTCACGAATTGCTGCCAGAGAGCAACCGCCACCAAGATGACACGTCACAATTCGCAGCGAAGATAATTTTCGGTCGAGCAGTTGCGCCGCCCGCTCGGCACAGTACTGATGATTGATTCCATGAAATCCATAGCGGCGGATGCCGCGCTCCAACCACTCGTGCGGACCAGGATAGACATAGGAAGCCGGGGGCATTTGGCTGTGAAACGCGGTATCAAAAACAGCGATCTGCGGAACTTTTCCGAGATGCTTCTCGATTATTTCAACACCCTCAAGCTCCGCGCGATTGTGCAGCGGAGCGAAAACCGCAAAACGACGCAGGGATTCCAGAATAGAGGCACTGATCCGAGTCGGTGCTCGAAATTCCGAGCCGCCGTGTACGAACCGATGGCCCACAACGGCAATTTCGGAGAGAGAAGAAACACTCCGGATGTCTCCATGGGAAAGCGCGTCAAGAAGGGACTCAAGGGCACGTGCGGGGCTTTCCAGGGGGATGGAACTACTAAGCGCAGCACCCTGCGCGTTGCGCAGTTCTATTTTGGAGTCGCGCTCGCTCCATTCGACTTTGCCTTGCCACAGCGGTGCTGGCGGATGGTCGGGAATCGAATCAGCAATCTCGTAGAGAGCGCACTTCTGGCTACTTGAACCACCGTTCAGAACGAGAATCTTCATGAGCTAGTAAGGCCAAGTCCAATTGCAAATTTCGGGAAGATCTTCGCCATGCTCGCGGATGTAATTCTTGTGTTCTACGAGCTTGTCGCGCAGGAACTGCTTGAAATGCGCGCCGATGCGGGAAAGACGCGGAACGCGATCCACAACGTCTCCGGCCAGATGGAAGCGGTCAAGGTCGTTTAGCACGGTCATATCGAAAGGAGTGGTCGTCGTGCCTTCCTCTTTGTAGCCGCGCACGTGAAGGTTATCGTGATTCGTCCGGCGATAGGTCAGGCGATGAATCAACCATGGGTAGCCGTGATAAGCGAAGATGATCGGCTTATCCGTGGTGAACATCGAATCGAAATCGCGGTCGGAAATACCGTGTGGGTGCTCGGTCGAAGGCTGAAGCGTCATCAAATCCACAACGTTCACGACGCGAATCTTGATCTCCGAAAAATGCTGGCGCAGTAAATCTACTGCTGCGAGCGTTTCGAGCGTTGGAACGTCGCCGGCACATGCCATCACGACATCAGGTTCAGTTCCTTCATCATTGCTGGCCCAATCCCAGATTCCGATTCCGTAAGTGCAGTGCTTGACCGCAGCGTCCATATCGA
>JASHYE010000186.1 GCA_030043155.1 Candidatus Acidiferrales bacterium
ACCAGAGCAACATGGCGCAAACATGGAAGCACTCCAGCGCGGCGTCGTACTGTTGTTTAATCACTGTGCTGTTTGGTGCGGATCTACGCAGCTTCAAGAAATTTGGAGAAACGATCTGACTGGAGCCGCCCGTCGTTGACAAAGACCATGCTGATCGGCAGAATGAATTCTCTGCATCGCTCGCCCGTGTATTTTGCCCAAGTGGCGGAATTGGCAGACGCGCTAGATTCAGGGTCTAGTGGCCGCAAGGTCGTGGAGGTTCGAGTCCTCTCTTGGGCACCAAACATTCCAAAGGTATTAGGCTGAAAAGGCAATGTAGGTGGTGACGACTTTTTTGCGCGAGTCACTTTGGGGCCGTTTTGACACGATGTTAACGATGGTCGCGATCCCAGGAGGCCCGATCACGCCATTCCTTCCGGTTTGCCGACTATCCGCCCAAAATTATGACGGCGAGCGCAGGCTTCATCAATTTGTAAGGGGCGAGAACGATTAGGAGGGACGGGGTTGAAGCTGTCCGACCCGACTTTATATTCCTTGCAGTTCAACCAGACGGACCATCGCGGGAGAGCGTTGACACTTCCAGAGCGGTGAGATTACGATCATTATCGCGGCGAGCGAGAGCCTTTCCGATGAAACCCGCAAAACTCTACACCCCGAGAGAAGCCGCACAAATCCTGGCAATCAGTTATCCGACGCTGAAGCAGTGGATCTATCACGGTAAAATTCACACGCTAAAAACAGCCGGCGGTCACCACCGTGTTCCAGAAAAGGAAGTAGACAAATTTCTATATCGCGAAGGGCAGAAGGGCGAAGTGCAGGAACGCAGAACCAACTTCCGGCGCATTAGCGGCCGCAACCAGCTCGTAGGCCGGGTTATGGAAATCAAAATCAATGGCTTGATGGCTCAGGTAAGGATATCGATCGGCGGACAACACATTACTTCCATTATCACCTCAGATGCGGTTCGCGAAATGCGGCTGAAAAAGGGGCAGACCGTCGCCGCGCTTATCAAGTCCACGGAAGTGATGATCATCGTTTCCTGACGTTGTTGCCGCGCCTTACGCGTCAATTTCAGCCCTGCAAAATCCACGAAGGTCATCCACCCGTTTGCTAGAAGTATAGTCAACCGCTTTGACTTATCATTTTTATTCGTATAGATTTGTTAACCCTCGGCACCTGCCGTAGCTTCTTCTATTGTTGGGCGGAGAAAAGAGGAGATATATGAGAATTGGTTTGACTGCACTTCTACTGGGCCTGGCAGCTTTCATTTGTGTGCCGAGCGCAAAAGGACAGGCAGCAACGGAGAGCACCTCGGCGATGCCCGCGGGGGCGAGCCTTTCCGGCATGGTGACGGACCAAAGCGGCGCAGGCCTTTCCGATGTCGCGGTGACAATCAAGAATGCCAACACAGGTGAAACGCGCACGATCGCAACTGATGCCGAAGGGCACTTTCAGGCGTCCGGCCTGCCTTCGGGGCGCTTCGAAATTCGAGCGGCAAAGCAAGGGTTCGCCGATGATGCGGGCACAGGAATCAGCTTGACGGCCGGCGAGGACGCCACCGTCGACATTAAGACGAACCAGATTATGCGTGACTACTCGGCCGACCCGTGCACCAGCGGCCACGAATTCGCCACCACCGATTGCGCGCTGACCTGGCACGGCATCACGGTGTATGGTGCGTATGACATCGGCGTCGGCTACGTGAGTCACGGTTTACCGGAAAACGGCTATAACTATGAAGGCGAATCTCTGGTAAACCGAAACGGCTTTCAACATCGATTCCTCATCGCACCGAACAACCTGCAGCAGACGGGCTTTGGCATCCGGGGCAAGGAACAGTTTGCGCCTGGATGGTCCGTTGTGTTCAACGCTTCCACTGGCATCAATCCGCAGTCCGGATTGCTTGCAAATGCGTCACAGACCGACATCATCAACAACGGGCTTCCCCGGGCCAGCTATTCGATAGCGATCGATGGCACGCGCGCGGGCCAACCCTTCAACGACGAATTTTATGGCGGCGTATCGTCCGCGAAATTCGGCACACTGACCTTCGGCCGTCAGCGCGCTCTCGGCACCGATGCGATGATCCTTTACGATCCGGCCGGCGGCAGCTATGCCTTCTCGTATATCGGATATAACGGCACCATGGCCGGTGGCGGAGACACGGAGGACGCCCGTTGGGACGACGCCCTGAAGTATCGCATCGTCTTTGGCTCGGTTCATTTCGGAGTGATGTATAAATTCGCCGATGGTTCTGCCGGCTGCTACACGGCTGCCACAATCTGGAGCGCCACCACCTGTGCGCCTGAAGAAGCGCATAACAATGCCTATGGATTCGACCTCGGCGGGGAGTACCACAAGAAGTTCTCCGCCGACCTCGTCGCCCAACATTACAACCAAGCGATCAGCGTATTGAATCCCTTGCAGGGGCCGCAGAGTCAGAGTCCGGGGGCAACACTTCAATCGACTGAGGACAGCATCAATACAAACTACATCACCGGGCCCAATCTGATCGACACGGCCAACACCTTATTTGGCATCGTGACCGACAACTACGGGGTTATGCTTGCTGCCAAGTATGCCTTGGACCCAGTCAAGCTTTTCGTCGGCTACGAATACATCTGGCAGAATAACCCGGAGAACCCGCTGGGCGTTGGCGCCTCGGACCAAGGAGGCTATTTCATGAGCGGGGTCGAAGATCAGAATCTTGATTCTGAAAAGTTGGTGCAGATCTGGTGGACAGGCGTGAAGTACACTTACCGCGAAAAGACCGACCTTACATTTGCTTGGTATCAACAGCGGCAGAACGACTTCCGTCAGCCGCCCGCCTGCTCGCCCGCAGTCGGTATCGGTTTCCGCAGTTCCTGCGCGGGCACCCTCAACGAGGGGTCGCTCTATGCGGATCATCACTTCACCAAGCGTTTCGACGGTTTTGCCGGAATTGCGTATTCCTGGGTGACCGGTGGACTGGCCATTGCCCTTCCTCATGGCCCCGGCGTGCCCTATAACTTCAACAGCAATTTTGCGCCTACAATAGGCACTCGATTCGCGTTCTGATTGTTTTGGGCGGGATCAGTCGCGTGACGCTCTGAAAGTTCGCGGCCACTGCGCCCAAGCAATATTGGCGCTGAGTGAAATCATGAAGCGGAGGAAAAGAATGTGAATCCTTCCGGTTCGCAATCCAGAGCTCTCCGGAGCCGATGTATCCGGAACGCATGGCTGTGCTTTAGCATTTGCCTCGCGCTGATCTTCGCATTCGGCACAACGAACGTTGCGCCTGCGGCCGAGGCATTGACTGCCCTGCAGGTGGCCTTCGCCGGTTCGATGGGTTCACTAATGGACGGGGGAGTGAAACCGACCATTGCGAAATCACTCGGCGCCGAATTGCAAGGGCGCGCCCAAGGCTCTACAGCCCTGGCAAACCTGATCATTGCCGGGAGCATTCGACCTGATGTATTTATCTCGGTCACACCGGGACCGATGCGCGCTGTTCTGAAAGCCGGGAAGGCGCAGAAAGCGATTCCAATTGCTCGTACCGAGATGGTGATCGCCTACAGCCCGAAGGGCCAATTCGCGTCGGAGCTCGCAAAAGCCAATCAGCCGGGCGCAAAGCCGTGGTGGCAGATTCTAGAAACGCGTGGCCTCCGCTTCGGTCGCACAGATCCCGATACCGATCCGCAGGGCCTCAACATTATTTTCACGATGCAACTGGCGGCCAGCCTCTATCGCCAGCCTGATATGGTTGAGAAGATCCTGGGGCCGCAGATCAATCCACAGCAGATTTTTCAGGAGCCCGAGATCATGGCGCGCCTGCAAGCGGGACAGCTCGATGCTAGCTCCGCCTACAAGACGCAGCCCGAAGCTCTCGGCCTGCCGTTCGTGCCGTTGCCGAAAGAGATCAACCTGGGCGACGCCTCTATG
>JASHYE010000187.1 GCA_030043155.1 Candidatus Acidiferrales bacterium
ATCTCCGCCGCTTTCGGCTTTCGCAATCTCGCGAATTACCAGTCGGGCCTCCGCGAAATGTTCCGGCTTCTTCGCCCGGGCGGAGCGTTGGCCATTCTGGAATTTTGCGAGCCGAAAAGCGGTCCGCTCGCCGCGTTGTTTCGATTCTACTTCACGCGCATTCTGCCGGTTCTTGGCGGCGCAATTTCTGGGAACAAGGAAGCCTATTTCTATCTTCCCAGCTCGGTTGAAGGATTTCCTTCTCCGGAAATTCTCATGAATTGGATGGAGCAGGCTGGCTTTCGCGACGTGAAATACGAACGCTGGACATTCGGAGCGGTCGCGCTGCACACCGCAGTGCGCTGAACTTCAGTTTTCCAATCCCAGCGCTCGAATTTTGTGCAGGAGAGTTTTATACGAGACGCCAAGCTTTTCTGCCGCGCGCGATTTGTTCCATTTCGCTTCGCGCAACGCTGTATCAATTTTGAATCTTTCCACGTGATTCACCGCTCGCTGAGCCACGTCATCCAGCGAACCGTCCCACAAGAATTCCGCATTCAGCATTCCCGCCGGCATATCTTTCGCAGACGGCCGCGGCGAAGGCAATTGCAGCGCCTCCGCATCGATCTCCTCGCTGTCTGCGAGAATCGCCGCTCGCTCGATCGCGTTTTGTAACTCGCGCACGTTCCCCGGCCATTCATAGCTGCGAAGCCGCGCAAGCGAATCCTCACAGAACCGCAGCGCCGGCTTGCGAAATTCCCGCCGGAACCGCTCCAGAAAATGTTCAGCCAGCAGCGACACGTCGTCGCCGCGCTCGCGCAAAGGCGGAATCGTCACCGGAATGGAAGCGATGCGAAAGTAGAGGTCCTCGCGAAAAGCCTTCTGTTCCACGGCGGCTTGCAAATTCTTGTTCGTTGCCACAATGATACGCACATCCACGTCGATCGACTGCGTGCCGCCTACGCGTTCAAATCGCCGCTCCTCCAGCACGCGCAGCAGTTTTGCCTGAATCGCCAGAGGAAGCTCGCCTATTTCGTCCAGAAAAATTGTTCCGCGGTGCGCCAATTCGAGTTTACCGATTTTGCGCGCGCCTGCGCCGGTATAAGCTCCCCGCTCGTGTCCGAAGAGCTCATTTTCCACCAGGCCTTCCGGGATGGCCGCGCAATTCAGCGCCACAAACGGGTTTCCCTGCCGCTTGCTCAAATGATGCACTGCGCGGGCAAAAAGCTCTTTGCCCGTGCCGCTTTCGCCCAACAGCAAAACGGTCGCTTCGGTGGGCGCAACGCGCTGCACAATCTGGCTCGCCGCCTGCATCGACGGGTGTTCGCCCACGATTCGCGGAAAGCCGTACCGTTCAGCGTATTCCTCGCGAAGCAACAGATTTTCGCGCAGCAATTCCTGCTGATGCGCCGCCCGCGCCACGAGCAGCTTCAGATGTTCGAGTTCCACTGGCTTTTGAATGAAATCGAACGCGCCGTCTTTCATCGCCGTGACTGCTTCTTCGACTGATCCGTAAGCGGTAATCAAAATCACCGGAATCGCTGCGTCAGCGCGGCGCGCTTCGCGCAACACATCCAATCCAGATGCTCCGGGAAGTTTTAGATCGCTGAGAACCACGAGGTAACGGCGGTTGCGGACTTTCTCGATTGCCGAGGAGCCGTCGGGCGCCTCATCTACATTGTAGCCGGCCTTCTCCAGAGCCTTGCGCAGCATCGCGCGCAATTCGGCCTTGTCTTCCACCAGCAGAACTGCTTCCATCGGTTCGCGCTACTCTCTGGCCCAGCCGGGGTCGCCGCCCGCCTTGCGCAATTCGTCCTGAAGATCGGAAAGCGCCTGCTCGTCGGCCGCCAATTCTTTCTGCTTCGCATCAATGGCAGCTTGTTTTTTGTCGATGTCGCTGCGGCTGATCGATTGCATCAGCGCCTGCGTTGGATTGGTGTAGTACTGCACATTAAGTTCGCCCAATTCCCGCTGCATCAGGGCAATATCCTGTTTGTCCTGATCGATTTTGTGGCGCGCGTCCGCGAATTTTGCCCGCCACGCTGCTTCGTCGCCTGCTGCTGCAGGTGTTGCGCCGGACGCGCTGTTGCCCGCCGCTTCTGAAGATGACGACGCCGCGGACTGACCCACTACGGAAACCGCGCTCGACGCCGTCGGAATATTGTCGTTCGTGAAAACCACAGTCGCTTTCGGCGCGGTCTTCTCAGCAGCACGCGCTTTACGTGCAGCCTCCGCGAGAGAT
This sequence comes from Candidatus Acidiferrales bacterium, assembly GCA_030043155.1. The sequence goes on from JASHYE010000187.1 coordinate 2,222, forward strand.
TGCGGCTGTTGCGTCGCCGTCGCCTGCGAGCCGCTCTTCGTCGTCGATTGCGAAGTCGTCTGCTTGTCTGATGACTGCGCAGATTGCGATGTTTGTTGCGCCCCGGCCATTGCCGGTATCATCAAAGCCGCCACAATTGCCGCAAACCAGATTTTCTGTCGCATAGCTTTCACCTCATCACCCCTGTTGGCTCGTAGAAAACTGTCAGTTCCTTACTGCGCCCATGCGGGATCGCCTCCCGCTTTCTTCAGGTCGTCTTGGAGATCATCAATGGCTTTTTGGTCCTCATTGATTTGTTTTTCCTGATCGAGGACCGCTTGTTGCTTTGTCACTGCATCTGTTTCGTTGAAGTAGCGCACCATGCCGAGGGCGTTTAGGTCGCTTTTCAACATACTGAGTTTTTGTTGATCCTGGCGAAGCTTCTGGCGGGCGTCAGCGAACTTCTGCCGCCACATTGTTTCGTCCGACTTGGCGTCTGCCGCGGCCTCGGCCCGAGCATTTTCGCCTGTTTGGGCCGGGCCGGCTCCGCCGACAACAGAAATGACGCTATTCCTCGGCAGATTCTCGTTCGTAAATACCACCGGAGCGGGTGCATTTTTCTGGTTCTGACGAGCCTGGCGGGCCGCTTGCGCCACCGAACTCGCGGGCACATTTAATACATGAACCTTCG
>JASHYE010000188.1 GCA_030043155.1 Candidatus Acidiferrales bacterium
GTGAAAAGACTCATCGCCGCATCATCCTCTTGTTGCTCACATCACTTCTCCGCCGGACAGCCGCGCGTAAATCTGCTCAAATGACTCCGCCGAGCCTTCCACTCCACAGACCGGCGCTCCCGCCATCACCAAATCCCGCACCAATGCCGCCAGTGCAGCGTCATTCCCTGAGAACAGGAAATCCACGCTCGATGACCCTTGCGGCCCCTTCGACGAAGCCTGCGCCTCCGATACCCCTGTGCGGCCTGCCATCCATCCCGTCAGCTGTTCGCCCGCCGCGGCCACGCGGATCCGAATGCGCCTCTGCGTAGGTTTGTCTGTGACCGACTGCTCCATCACCGACGAGAGTTTCCCCGCTTTCAGCAGGTGGCCCGTCTCCATGATCGCCACCGACGTGCAAATCTCCTCCAAGTCCGAAAGCACGTGCGAGCTGATCAGGATGGTTTTTCCTTCGCGATTCAAATTCTTCAGCAGGTCTTTCAATTCCACACGCGCCTTGGGATCGAGACCCGACGCAGGCTCGTCCAGCACCAGCACCGGCGGATTGTGCAGCACCGCTCGTGCAATCCCCAGCCGCTGCTTCATCCCGCGCGAAAGCCCCTGAATGAACGCGTCGCGCTTGCTCTCGAGACCGACCCACGCGATCACTTCCGTCACGCGCGCCGGAATTTTCTCCATTGGCATTTTGTATGCGTGCGCAAAATAATCGAGATACTCCCAGACCTTCATGTCGTCGTAGAGCGAGAAGAAATCCGCGAGGTAGCCGATGAACTGCTGCGCGTCTTCCGGACGCTGCTCCACGTCAATGCCCTGCACTTCAACGGAGCCAGAAGTGGGAGCCAGCAGCCCGCAAATCATTTTCAGCGTGGTGGTCTTGCCCGCGCCGTTCGGGCCTACGAAGCCGTAAATTTCGCCGTCCGCGATTTGCAGATTGACGCGATCGGCCGCGACAACCTGCGCCGGCCTTCCTTTAATGGGAGGCAGGTCATATTCCTTCGTCAAATTTTCAAGGCGTACCATATCCGTACCGTTTCAATGAACTCGGGGTTTTCGCGGATTCTGCTCCGCGCAACCTCACCTGTCAATACGCAAAGTGTTCAGAAAAAGTTTCCTGGCGCAACTCTAGGAACAAAGGGAGCGAAACTCAGAACTCAGAGCCCGCTCCATGTAGAAGCAATTACCGCAAGTACTCGTTGAACCATGCAACAGCACGCAAAAGCACGTCGCGGCTGTGCGCTGGGTTCACGAAGTGGTGGCCTTCGTGAGGATAGACAACGAGCTCCGTCGGCACGTGGAAATTAACGAGCGCGTGCCAGAACTCAAACGATTGCGGCGTCGGACATTCGCCATCGCTGTCGCCGACGACGATCAGCGAAGGTGTCTGCGCATTCTTGACGAATTGAATCGGGCCGCTCTTCGCGTAGACCGCTGGGTCATCGTAAACGGATGCGCCAAAATACGGAATCATCCACTGGTCGATGTCATTTTCGCCGTAGTAGCTCAGCCAGTCCGCAAGCCCCGCGCCGATCACCGCCGCTCTAAAGCGGTTGGTTTGCGTGACCGCCCACATGGACATGTAGCCGCCATAGCTCCAGCCCGTGATACCGACGCGCTGCGGATCGATAGGCACAGCGGCAATGGCGGCGTCCACGCCTGCCAGGATGTCGCGAAAATCTCCGCCGCCAAAGTCTTTCACATTCGCACGCGTGAAGGCTTCGCCTGAGCCGTAACTCCCCCGCGGATTCGGGAAGAGCACAAAAAATCCGTCAGCAGGCATCGCGTCGACATAAGACCAGCGAGTCGGCCAGCCCTGCAAGTTGGCTGCCGCGGGACCTCCGTGCACACTGACGATCAGCCCGTATTTTTTCGCAGGATCGTAGTTGAGCGGATACAACAACCAGCCCTGCACCTGGCCGATGTCTGTATTCCAGTGAAGGCTTTCGGTTTTGCCCCATTCGGGATGCAGCGTGCTGTTGATATGCGTGACCTGCTTCCAACTTCCGATCGGGCCGGCCCAGAGCTCTGGCGGATTGCTGAACGATTGGCGCACCACGGCTGCGATTCTGCCATCGCGCGAAAGTGAAGCGCCCGGACCGAATCCCGAGCCAATACGCTCGCCCGCAACATAGAGCGTCGACACAGCGCCGGAATCGAGGTTGACTGACGCGATGCCAGCTTGCCCGTCAGCGATTTCGCTGAAGGAGATCGAGCTCGAATCCGGTGCCCACTGAACAGAATTGGGCGTAGCTTTGATGTCCGGCGTCACATCTCGTGGCTCGCCATTCCCATTTGACGAATCGGCAGCCAGCGTGTAGACATCACCGCCCACGGAGACTTCGTCGCTCATGATCCCGCCGATAAACGCAACGGATCGGCCGTCGGGTGACCATTTGGGCGTGCCGATTTGTATCTCATTCGTGGATTTGAATATGGATTGCGGCTGCGCGGGATGCACGGCGTCGAAGATATCGAGGTCGGCGATCCACCAGTTGTTGTCGCCATTGCCGTGCGCGGCGGTGGCCACAATTTTCGTCGAATCCGGCGACCAGTCGTATTCGTAAACATACATGTCAGCAGGCGAAATTTCGCGGAGCTGGCTGGTGGCGAGATAATCGACGAGAGCGAGGCGCTGCTCGTAGGAGGCTTCGCGAATCACGCCCTCTGGCTGTGTTTCCGCGGCGAGCGGTCCCGCGGCACGCGGCGCGTTGGGAATGTAAAGAAAAGCAATTGTCCTTCCATTCGGAGACCACGTCGGCGCAGACGCGTCGCCTTTGATGTGCGTGAGCTGGCGCGGCGAGCCGCTGAGCGTGCTGACGTAAAGCTGAGATTCGCCGGCATGCCCGGCGTCTGAGAAAAACGCGATGCTTTTG
>JASHYE010000189.1 GCA_030043155.1 Candidatus Acidiferrales bacterium
TCGCGATTGAGCCTCGTCATGGAGGCGTTCGCGTCTTGAACGGCCTCGGCGCTGGCCTTTCCTGCTTTCAATGCTGTGGCAATCACGCCGCTGCCAATCGGTTTTGTCAGCATCAGAATGTCCTCGGCAATAGCGCCAACATTGCGCCAGATTTTTCGCGGACTAATGACGCCTGTAACCGCATACCCAAATTTCAAATCCTCGTCGCGAACGGAATGTCCGCCGAGAACAGTGCAGCGCGCCTCCTCCATTTTGGATAGCCCGCCGCGCAAAATCTGCTCAAGCACCGCTGCGTCGCCATTTGCAGGAAAAGCGACGATCGAGAGCGCAGAAACAGGTTTGCCTCCCATGGCGTAAATGTCGCTCAGCGAATTCGCTGCGGCGATTTGACCAAAGGTAAAGGGATCGTCGGCGATGGGCGTGAGAAAATCGACCGTCTGTACCAGAGCCAGGTCGTCGTTGAGTCGATACACCCCTGCGTCATCGTTGGTTTCGAAACCAACGAGAAGATTCGGATCAGACGGCCGGGGTAAGCGGCGCAGCACGGAGTCCAAAAGACCTGGACTCAGCTTGGCCGCTCAACCGGCCGCTTTGGCCGCGGACGTCAATCTCACCGGATCTGCCAAAGCAGCTTCTCTCCTCAAATATCCAACCTCAAGCCGCACGATTATACGCTGTGACGTGTACAAATCCGACACCGGCGAAATGGACGGCAAGCTGGGTCCGCTGGGTTCTGAAGTAAAATAGCCTTTCCTATGAAGCCGCCAAGTAAACCAACCATCGTGATCGCGGCGCTGCTACTGCTGGTTGCGATTCTGCTGCCTCAAGTAGTTTCAGCAGGATGGCATCTTGCTCACGGCCGCACGGTCGACTACCGGTCGTGGCAAGTTATGGTGCCCTTTGGCTGGTATGCGACAAACCACGGCGAAGTGCTGTCTGTGGAACGAATGTCGGAATTTCCCTGGCAGCGGCACCCCTCAGTTGAGTTTCAGCCCGTCCATTTCACGAAGACTTACCCATTTTCCTACGATCTTTTTGGCAAGGAGCAGGCGCGGACGTTGCAAATGGCGGGCTACTTACCTCTGGGTCAGCGGGACGTCCAAGTGGCTGGTAAAGACGGCCGCTGCTGGACGTTCGACGACCGGAAAAATCACAATCAGTTATGGATTGCCTGCATTGTGCCGAAGGACCTCACCTCAGCAGACTTCATTGGGAATAAATCCTACGCTGACCAATTCTTTTCGCTACTTGAGGAAAGCAAGCCGAATCCTGCGGCAAAAGAATAGCGCGACTTCTCTAGCTCTTCCTCGCTTATACGGTTACGCCCGGTCGGATGGGAATCGCAATCGGCTCGTGTGCTTCCGATGCTGAAGACAGCATGTGGCACTGCCCATCAAGGATTCCGCCCGGCTGGATAATCAGGCATGGCGTATGAATTTCTCCCGTGACCACGCCCTTTGGTTGTATCTCGACTCGGTCTTTCGCGAAAATCTGGCCATCGAACCTTCCGGAAATCGTAACTTCGCTCGCGTCGATTTGCCCTTCCACTTTCGCGTTTTCGCCGAGCAGCAATCCGTTCTCGGCAATAATGTTCCCCTTCAATTCACCATCGATGCGAAACATTCCACGGACGGTGAGCTTCCCTTCGAAGGAAACACCACTATCGATAAACCCCGCCCAATCCGAAGAGCCGTTCGACTTTCCGCCTAGCCATCGGGAAGCCATGCTCGCCTCCTGCAAGAAACGCTAAGCCGAATTATCTCTCAACGATGAGCCGATAAAGGCGGTCAAGATCTCCTTCGGTGTAGTATTCGATAATGATTTGACCTGGCCGTCCCCGATAGTAAGGGTTGATCGTGACTCGCGTCCCGAGGACCCGCCGCAGCTCGTCGATTGCCGCCCGCGTATTTGCATCGATGATCGGGCCCTCCTCGGTGCCAGCGGACTGCGGCTTCTGGCGCCGCACGCGCGTTGCCAATCGCTCGATCTGCCTCACAGTCAGGCCGCCACGCGCGGCTTTCTTCGCCGTTTCCAGGCGGATGGACTCGTTCTCAATTCCCAGCAACGCGCGAGCATGCCCTGCGGTTAAGCGCCCCTCCTCGACCATCTCCAGAATCGGCTTCTCCAGCCGCAGCAAGCGCAACGCATTGGCAACCGTCGTTCGCTCTTTTCCCGTGCGAACCGCCGCTTCTTCCTGGGTCAGATGAAATTCCTGGATCAAACGATCGAAGGCCCGCGCCTGTTCGATGGGATTCAAATCCTCGCGCTGCAAGTTCTCCACGAGGGTAATTTCAATCGCCTTTTCGTCGGAGACATCCTGAAGAATCGCAGGAACCTTGTGCAGCGATGCCAGTTGCGCAGCGCGCCAGCGCCGTTCGCCCGCCAGTAGCTGATACCGATGAGGCCCATTTCGTCGAACCACGACCGGCTGCACAATTCCGGTGCGCTGAATGGATTGCGCGAGCTCATCGAGCGCAGACTGGGCGAATCGTGTGCGCGGCTGAAACGGGCTTGGATCGATAAGATCTATGTCGAGCTGCAATACCGAGCCGCTGTGGTCAGGTGTACGAGCTGGCGCAACTGCGGCAGCGGTGCCTAAAGGCTGACTCGACGCTGTCGACCCTGGCGTATTACTGCCCGGCGGAGGAGCTTCTGGCTCGCGTATCAGTGCACTCAGGCCCTTCCCCAGCGCGTTTCTGGTCATTGGCTATAACCTCCTTGGCGAGTTGGATGTAGCTCTCTGCGCCTTTACTATTTATGTCGTAGAATATGATCGGCTTCCCGTAACTCGGAGCCTCGGCAAGGCGAACATTTCGCGGAATTACCGTGTTGAATACCTGTGAACCGAAGAAGCTGCGAAGATCGGCGGCAACTTGCTTCGACAGCGTCGTGCGGTCATCGAACATCGTCAGCAGAATTCCTTCGATTGCAAGCGATGGATTTATGTTTCGCCGGAGCCGCATGAGCGTGTCGTAGAGCTCCGCAACCCCTTCCATTGCATAGTATTCGCACTGAATCGGAACCAGTACAGAATCGCTCGCCGCCAATGCGTTAATGGTGAGCAGATCCAACGCTGGCGGGCAATCGATGATGATAAAGTCGTAAGTCGGCCGGAGACTTTCAACAAACGCCTTGAGCCGATATTCGCGATTCTCTATGCTGACGAGCTCTACTGCGGCTCCGACTAAGTTCTTATCGGACGGCAACAGTTCAAGGCCGGAGACTTCAGTGGGAATGATGACTCGGTCTGCGGACTCTGAAAAAATGAGGGCATTATAGAGCGTGCGGCGGGACGGGTCTTTGGAGAACCCGAGCCCGCCTGTCGTGTTCGCCTGAGGATCAGAGTCGATGATAAGAGTCTTTCTCCCCTCGACCGCGAGCGATGCGCTGAGATTTATAGCTGTGGTTGTCTTACCAACTCCGCCCTTTTGATTCGCAACGGCAATGATCCGCGCCAAGGTTCCCTCACTGATTTTTGCGGAATCTAGCAGAAGGAGTCATAGGAGCGCAACGGTTTTCGCAATGAGTCGCATCTTGCGAGTAGAATGTTCCACGTGGAACATTTCTAAGCAGAAAACCACAGATCGCATCGAATGTTTCACGTGAAACAAATGCCTCAGATGCTTAGCGTCCCTCTGACTATAAAGCGGCCTTCCGTGTGTGGAATCAAGGCGGGCTTGCCCCACGCCCAACCCTCGTCCCGGACAATTTCCCTGGAATCCTCGCGCCCCAACCAAAGAAGCACGGATCCACCCGGCTTGAGTTTCTTCTTCCCCCACTCCAGAATGGCTTGGTGCCGTCCCAGCGCACGGCAAGTGACGAATGACAAAGATTCCTGCTCAATTCTCGCTGGCTCAAACGCAGTTGAGACTACCTCCGCGCCATTCATCGACAAATCCCGAATAACCTCATGCAAGAACGCGCTCTTCTTCTTATTTGACTCAATGAGGACGACGGAGAGGTCTGGAGCAGCCAATTTCAAAGCCAGACCAGGAAATCCCGCTCCGCTCCCAACGTCGGCGAGTCGACCATTTTGCCTCTCCCTCATCAGCGAGAGTGCAAAAATACTCTCTCCGAAGTGAAATCGCACCGTCTCCTCCTCCCCTCGAACCGATGTGAGCGGCATCTTCCGACCCCATAGTTCCAGCAGATTCATGTACTTCCATACTTGATCTTCGATACGACTAGGAATCGGGGAAAGGTACTCCTCGAGAATGGCCCGGATTTTCTCTGGGCGCATTTGAGTACCTCGTAGGTTGCCAGAAGGCTTTCTCTTCATACTCCGGCTTCCGATTCAGTAAGTAGCCGGTACGACGCAATTCCAGCCGAGAGATCAACTGCAAAGTGGATCAAGATGCAGGGTAATATGCTGCCAGTCCAAATTCTCACTCCCGAGAGCATTAAACCAACCAGGAACGTCATGAGCAAGCCCCGGCGACCTTGATACACGTGGGCCGAAGCAAAAAATGCCGCCGATATCAGGGCCGCTGCTGCGGCCGAACTCGTCAAACTCTGAAACCAACCTTCGACGAATCCCCGGTAAATGAACTCC
>JASHYE010000004.1 GCA_030043155.1 Candidatus Acidiferrales bacterium
GGCGGTCTGTACGTGGGCGGTTTTCCAACATCATGCAGCAAAACGCCCCAGGCAAGAGTCCGGGGAGGCTGGCGGGGCAGTTTTTCTATCATCAGAAGTGTATGCCTCCACACATCTCCTTCTGGATGGAACTGCGGCGGCTGGGCCACGCCCTTCATCCGCGATATTTCAGGCAAAACTTCGTGCAATAATCCCGACTCGTCCAGCAGTTCAAATGCGCGACGCGCGGCGCCTTCGGTAAGCATCTTGCTCAGTTCGTCTCGGATTCTCTCATGCGAAACCTGCCGAATTTCTGTAGCTAGCTTCCGAATCGCGCCAAAAGTGCGCGCTTCAATTGCGTAATCAAAACGAGCCGCAAACCGCACCGCTCGAAGCATCCTGAGCTTGTCTTCTTCGAATCGTCGTTCTGGCTCTCCAATCGCACGAATGATCCTTGCGCGGATATCCTCTTGGCCGCCGACAAAGTCCAAAATGCGCCCGTCCACGGGGTCCATCAGCAGTCCATTAATCGTAAAATCTCGCCGTCGAACATCCACTTCTGGCGAACGCGAAAATTCCACGCGCCCCGGATGACGGCCGTCCGCAGAGCCGATATCGGAGCGAAACGTCGCGACTTCCACCTGAACTCCATCCTGCACCACGACGACAACTCCAAATTGTGCCCCAACCGGAATGCTTTCAGGAAAAAGCTGCTGGACCTGCTCAGGGAGCGCATCGGTGGAAACGTCGTAATCAGAGGGCGACCGACCCATGATGATGTCGCGCACACAACCACCATTAAAAAGCGCCTGATGGCCTGCACTGCGCAGGCTCACGCAGACTTGCTCGGCGATTTTGCGTGCCTCCATATATTGGAATTATGAGTATTTTGCCGTGTTTACTTCAAGTGCGTGAATGCTGCGCTGCCGACTGAGTGCGGACGTAAATCGGCGCTATCCAAGACGCGCCAAGACAATTTCCTTGCTCACAGTTGCGGGAATGCGAGTCGCTGGCTTCCGCTGCCTATGCGTTCCCGACCAGTCTTCGAAATTCCCGTGAATCTGCTCGATGTGATGGGGGATATGGTTTGCCTGAATTTCGAGCCAGCGTTCCAGTGTCATCGTTCTCTTATTGGAAGTCTGTGTCGTATGCGCCCAAACAGTATCCGGAACGAAACGCAGAATCTGATGTGTCATCCTGCGCAGGCGCGAAATCAGTCCGAGCGCTTCACGCGTGCTCTGATGGAAGTAGCCCAGCGAAGCGGCCCACGTACCGGCGTCATACTCTGCAATCCCTGATCCCGGCTCGGCAATGAATTGACGACAACAAACATAGGCATAAGCTTCGCTGTCCGCGAGGTGGAGAATGATTTCGTGAATGCTCCAGCGCTGCGGAGCAGGGCGATATAACCACATCTTCTTCGGACATCGCCGAAGAGCTTCGGCAAGCAGCTCTGGGCCACGACCGAACAAATCAATCTTCTGCTGACAGGTCCGGTTTTCCATCACTCCCTATGCATTATTAGACGCTGGATTCGCAATTGAGTTGCCGCATCAAGATGAAAATCTTATCGGAAGCGGTTGAAACGATGATTCATGTCTTCTGTTCGATTTCGGGAAAAATTACTGTTGCATGTCCGTATGCGGCATAAAGCTGTTCAACATCGGACAGAGCGAATTTCAGAAGGTGTTCTGACTGACACTTCTGAGAAAGCAAAAAGAGCAGGGCAATGTACGAAGATTATTTCTGTGTCGCTTCGCCCATTGCCCGAGCGTCGGCTCCGCTTGAACGCAAGCAATACGTGCGCAGATAGCCCACCAAATAGAGCGAGCCAGTAATAAATATTGCATCTTTGGGTTCAGCCAACGATTTCGCCAACTCGAATGCCTCTATTGGATCGGGAATCACTTCGCAGCGTTGAGCCAAATGGGCGGTCATTTCCTTCAGCAGACGGGCGGAAAGCGCGCGCGATTGCTGTGGTTCTGTCAACAAAACCTGGTACACCAATGGGAACAGCAGGCCTGCAATTTCGTCTACAGCTTTATCGCGCAGAGCCCCGTAAATCAGCCAAATGCGGCGGTTCGGCAGGTGCTCTTTCCAAAAGGCGGCCAATTCCTGAGCGGCCGCAGGGTTGTGTGCGCCGTCGAAGAAAACTATGGGATTTTCACAGACTCGCTCCAGCCGACCCGGCCACCGCGTTTGCCGGATCCCCATCTCGATTGCCTCTTCGTTGATTGGAAAGCCCCGTAATGACAGCAATTGGGCCGCGCTTGCTGCCGCCAGCGCATTTCGCAACTGAAACCGGCCCGGAAGCGGTATGTCGAGAAGGAATTTCTTCCCGGACGTCTTATCCTTCGCTTCAGCCCGACAGCAGCCGTTCTCATTCGCGAAAAATTCAACCTGCCAGACACGGTCGATGTCGACCAACTTGGCTTCAAGAGCCGCCGCGCGGCGCGCAATCACGTCCCGCGCTTCCGGCCGTTCGACCGAGCTGACTACCCATCCCCCGGGCTTTATGATTCCCGCTTTCTCCGCAGCGATTTGCCCGATGGAATGTCCTAGGAAATTTTCATGATCAAAATCGACCTGCGTGATAACGGCCACTTCCGGCTGAACGATGTTCGTCGAATCCAACCGGCCGCCCATCCCCACTTCATATACTGCGAAATCCACTGGCCGCTCCCGAAACGCGTGATACGCCATTGCTGTCATGCATTCGAAAAACGTAGGGTGCGCAGCGAGTTCGCCCGTCGCCAGCAGATGCTCGATGGCGAAGTGTACGCAGGCGAATTTGGCGGCGAAATCAGCGTCCGAAATGGCTTCTCCGCTAAATGCGATTCGCTCGTTGATGTGCTCCAGGTGGGGAGAAGTGAAAAGCCCTGTCCGCAGCCCGGCAGCGCGCAGAATTGACTCCAGCATCGCTGAAGTGGAACCCTTGCCATTTGTTCCCGCTACATGCGCGCAGGGTACTGCGCGGTGCGGCGAGCCGAGATATGCCGAAAGAACACGAATATTCTCGAGGTTGAATTTCTGTACCTGTGCCTGCTGCGGGGAAGCGAGCTCTCTCCCGAGCGAAAGTAGTCTTCGAACAGACTCTTCGTAGGTCATTTCAGCCAACGAAAAAATCGAGAGCCTGACTAATGTAATTCTTCAGTTCCTTGCGCGGGACGATAGCATCCAGGAAACCGTGGTCGAGGAGGAATTCAGCTCGCTGGAACCCCTCGGGAAGCTTCTGACGAATGGTCTGTTCAATCACACGTGGGCCCGCGAAGCCGATCAGCGCCCCCGGCTCCGCGATGTTCAAGTCTCCCAGCATGGCAAAGCTTGCCGTCACGCCTCCTGTGGTCGGATCGGTGAGGATGGAGATATAAGGTACGCGCGCTTCATCCAAACGGGCCAGCGCCGCAGACACTTTCGCCAGTTGCATCAGGCTCACAACGCCTTCCTGCATTCGTGCACCGCCCGAGCAAGAAACGATAATGAGCGGAGTCTTGCACTCAGCAGAGCGCTCGGCTGCGCGAGTGACTTTCTCTCCTACCACCGCGCCCATGGAGCCACCGGCGAACGCAAATTCCATCGAACAGCAGATAATTTGCCGCCCATTCATTTGACCTTCAGCGGTCAGTACCGCATCGTTGATACCAAGTTTATCCTGCGCTTCGCGCAGCCGCTGCGAGTAGGGTTTGACGTCCACAAAACTAAGCGGGTCTTTCGATGCCAGCTCCGCGTCGTGTTCTCTCCACTTCGCGTCATCAAACAGCATATCCAGCCGCCGCTTCGCGCTGATCCGGAAGTGACGCTCGCATTTCGGGCAAACTTCCCAGTTCGCTTCGAGGTCTTTTTTCCAGATAATCGACCGGCAGCCCTCACACTTAATCCACAGGCCTTCGGTCTTGACGCGGCGCTCCTCACTCGGCGGCGCTTCTGTTGGCTTATTCTCCTTCTTAAACCAGGCCATAACCGAATCGGTCCCTCAGTAATCAATCCCGCGCTGCGCGAGAATTCCTTTTGAATAGGGATGCTTCACCTCGCGCATCTCCGTTACCAGATCCGCTGCTTCCACGAGCTTCGGATGCGCGTTCCTTCCCGTACAGATCACATGAACATGCTCGGGCCTCTTCGCCAGCGCCTCCGCGACTTGCTCTCCATCCAGCATCTTGTAGCTGATCACGTAATTGATCTCATCCAGCACGACCAAATCGTATTTTCCGCTGTAAATCTGATCTTTGCCGAAGTTCCAACACTCCTGGCAGAGCTTCAAATCCTCTGGATCAGTTTCTGCGCCGCCGATTTTTATGAAGCCCCGCCCCATCGGCTTGATTTCAAATTTGTCATCGCCCAGCATCTTCGCAGCATCCAACTCGCCGTAATGCCACGAGCCCTTGATGAACTGCATCATAAGCACTCGCAGCCCCTGTCCCACGGCGCGAAATGCGGTCCCAAGGGCGCAGGTCGTTTTGCCTTTGCCCGGACCCGTATAGACAATCAGTAAACCCTTTCCTTCCGGCATTCTCGTCTCACACCATACCGACGTCGTTCATCAGGAAATTCTCAGCTCTGATTGCATCGCCCGAACCGCATCGTCGACCCGCGTTCGCGCCTCTGTAGGCATCTGCTTGCAAGCACCATTTTTTTCTTCTATCACGAGCCAAATTCCAGGACGATACACGCCGCTGTCATGACAGATTGCACCGGTGAGCTGCACAATCGCGAGTCCGCTTCCGGAAAGCTCTCGTTCCAGTATTCCGCGTGCATCATCAATCAAATCCTTGAAGCCCTGCGAGGCAAGCATTGGGTCAACGTCTCGCGGTGTTTCCGCCTCGACTTCAGCCAAATCGTAATCCTCAAGCGGCTTTCGAATCATTAGCTCGACGGAAGCTGTTGGAGCATTGCTGTCATGCGTAACGCGTGTGCCCATCGCCTTATTCTCCCAGAACTTGCCTCTGCCCGCCGCTTATTTTGTGTACGGATGCCCTGCCAAAATCGTGAACGCGCGATAGATCTGCTCAGCCAGCACAACTCGCGCCAGTTCGTGAGACATGGTCAACGTTGAAAGCGAAATCGATTGGGTCGCGGCTTTTCGCAGCTCTTCGGGAAACCCTTCGGCATCCCCACATAGAAAAACCAGTTCGCGAACTCCACGATCACGCAATCCGCAGAGCCATTTTGCAAACTGCGTGGAATTGAATCCTTTTCCTGAAGCATCCAGTAACACAATTGTTGTGCCCGCAGCGAACTTCACCTTGCGGAATGCCGCAGAACTCGTCTCGCGCAATTCCGTCACTTCAATCCCAGCGTACTGCCCGATGCGCTCGACATACGCATCAATAAGCGAGCGAAACTCGGGGCGATGCGTCCGCCCAAGCATCATCAATCGTATTCTCATCATTGATGCGGCGTGCGAGGCGCTCGCCCTCTATACCAGTCCGTATTTCTTCCTTTTTTCGAGCAGCGTCTTGCGGCTAATGCCGAGAATTTGCGCAGCCTGTGCAATTTTGTAATGGGTCGCTTCCAATGTCGCGCGCACCGCTTCTTTCTCGATCTCTTCCAGAGACTGAAGTGCTGAATGAGGTGTGCCTTCGGCGCCGATTCGAATCGTTGCGGGGAAATCCTCACACTGCAGCACATCTTTCTTTGCAAAGATCAGCGCGTGCTCGATCACGTTCTTCAATTCACGAACGTTGCCCGGCCAGTCATACTCCTCCAGCATATGTATGGCGCTCGGATCAATAGTCGAGCTCGCACGCCCGTGAACGGCTCCAAGCCGTTTTGCAAAGTGCTGGGCCAGCGGCCGAATATCACGTGGGCGCTCCCGCAGGGCGGGAACTTTTATCACCAGCACGTTTAGCCTGAAATACAAATCCTCCCGAAAGTATCCTCCGCTAACCGCGCGCTCTAAGTCCGCATTCGTTAAGGCGATCAGCCGTGCCTCCATTTCGAGCGTGTCGGTTCCTCCAAGGCGTTCAAATTTCCGGTCTTCCAAAACACGCAGCAACTTGGATTGCACTGCCGGCGCAAGCGCTACAATTTCATCGAGTACGATCGTGCCGTCTTCCGCAAGCTCGAGTCGCCCCGGCTTGCGCGCCTCTGCTCCCGTAAACGCGCCCCGTTCGTGACCAAAAAGTTCGGATTCCACCAGTTCCGCAGGCAAACTTGCACAATCAATTTTCAAAAGGGGCGAATCGCGGCGAGGACCTGCCTCATGAATCCACCGCGCCAACTGATCTTTTCCCGTCCCGCTTTCTCCGGTTATGAGAATCGTCGTTGAAGTGTCTGCAACCTTTCCGGCAATCTCCAGGAGGTGCCGAGACGCAGAATCCTCCGCAATCCACTCCGGTCGCATAGAGTTCATGATGCGGTACCTGCTGCGGTTTGGCCCGGCTCGGGAACGTCAATGCGCTGCGCTGCGCGCCACAGTCGCTCGATGTCATAAAACGCACGCGCCTTTTCGCTGAAGACGTGAACTACAAAATTTCCATAGTCCAACAGCAGCCACTCGGTTCCAGCGCGGCCTTCGCGATGCGGCAGGCGCAAACTTCCCTCGCGCAGCTTTGTTTCGATTTCCTCGCCTATGGCCTCGATCTGCCTCGCGCTCTCTGCCGAGCAAATCACAAAATATTCCGCAAATGCCCCGAAGCCTGCGAGGGACAAGATCGTTATAGCCATGGCTTTCTTGCTTTGCGCCGCTTCGATGACTGCGGAGATGCTCTTGGGTAAGGAATTCAGATTCACCGGTAAAGAGCCTGTCTAAGAATGTATTCTTCCACAGCCGCTGGCACAAGCGTATGGATGGAAGCTCCATGCCTGCAACGTGTTCGAACTTCCGTCGATGAAACGGGCGACGCTACG
>JASHYE010000020.1 GCA_030043155.1 Candidatus Acidiferrales bacterium
CCGGCGCTCAAAACTTTCACGTTTGATGATATCGTTGCGGCGCTCAATCAGGTGGCTCCGTATGACTGGGCGAAATTCCTGCGCGACAGGCTCGATTATGTCGGGCCGCATGCTCCGCTCGGCGGAATCGAGAACGGCGGATACGAACTTGTCTACAATGACACGCCGAATGAAATGCTGCTGATTTCGGAGAAGAACGATCGTTATCTCGACCTGACGGATTCAGTAGGGCTTGTCCTAGAGGATGACGGCACGATTCGCAATGTGATTCACGGCATGGTTGCGTATAACGCGGGAATCGGGCCGGGAATGAGGATTCAGGCGGTGAATGGGCGCGGATGGTCGATGGAAACGATGCAGCGTGCAGTGGCGGACAGCAAGAAGAAGTCGCATACGCTCAAGCTGGTCATCGGCAATGGCGATTTCATGGAGACGTACACGCTGGATTATCATGACGGGCTGCGCTACCCGCACCTTGTGCGGCAGAACAGCGCCAATGATTACTTGGACGAAATTATTCGGCCACTGACGCCGGCAGGAAGCGAGACGCCATCCGTGGCTGAGCGCAGGAATCATTCGGCGGCGGAGATAAGTGCCGGCGCGCGGCGATAAAGGGCTTTCGGAATCTCATTTGAGGTTCGATGGAGGTTAGCTCATGGGAAAGTGCATGCGATGTGCTTTGCCTGTTTTCGCGTTAGTGATGCTGACGTTTGCTGTGCCGCTCCACGCGCAGGAAGCGCCCGCGAATCGCATTTCCGCGATGGATATTTTTCATTTTCAATACGCGCTCGATCCGCAGATTTCGCCCGATGGAACAAAGATCGCGTACATGCGGCGGTTTGCGGACCTGATGAGCGACAAGAGGGACTCGAACCTCTGGATCATCAACGCGGACGGCACAGAAGATCGCGCGCTGACGACGGGCGCGTACGCGGATAGTTCGCCACGATGGTCGCCGGACGGCACGCGCATCCTTTACGTTTCTGATCGCGATGGAAAAGCGCAGCTTTACGTTCGATGGATGGACACAGGGCAAACGGCGAAGCTCACGGACCTGCAATATGCGCCGGAAAATCCGGTGTGGTCGCCGGACGGCAAAGAGATCGCGTTTTCGTCGCTCGTTCCCGCGCCTGGGCCGCAGATTGGGCCGCTGCCCACACCGCCAAAGGGCGCAGAATGGGCCGAGCCGCCGCATGTTTACGACCGATTGAGATATCGCTTCAACGGCCAGGGATATTTGCCTTCGGGATTCACGCAGCTTTTTGTGATTTCGGCCGATGGCGGCGCGCCACGGCAAATCTCTTCCGGAGATTATCCGCACGACAGCACCGTTGCGTGGACGCCGGATGGAAAATACTTGCTCGAATCGGGGCATATGTCGGCGGATTATGAGTACTTCGTGTATCAGACGGAGGTTTATCAATTCGCGGTTGCGGATGGCACGATGACGCAACTGACGCATCGCAAAGGGCCGAACAATTCTCCGGCAATTTCACCGGATGGCAAATTGATCGCGTATACGGGATTTGACGATCGCTATCAGGGTTACCAGGTGACGCATCTCTACGTGATGAATGCTGACGGCAGCGACGCGCACCAACTTCTGACGAGTCTGGATCGGGATACGGAAGCGCCGCATTGGGCCGAGGACGGCAGCGGAATTTATTTTCTGTACGACGATCAGGGCGACACGAAACTGGGATTTGTTTCCATGAGTGACAGCAAGATGAAGACACTCGCCGAGCATATCGCGAGCGGAGGATCAAGCTATACCGGCGGCGGATCATTCAGCGTATCGCATGACGGAACTTTTGCGGTGACACATGGAACGCCGAGCGATCCGGGTGATATTGCGGTCGCGAGCCTCTCGAATCCAGATGAGAGAGTTATCACATCGCTGAACCGCGAATTGCTGACGCAGAAAAAGCCCGGCGACGTGGAGCAGATCTGGTTCAATTCATCGGTAGATCATCGCAAGATCGAGGGATGGATCATCAAGCCGCCAGATTTCGACGCTTCCAAGAAGTATCCGATGATTCTGGAAATTCACGGCGGGCCGTTTGCAAATTACGGCGACCGCTTCGATATCGAAAAGCAAATCTGGGCCGCGGCGGGCTACGTGGTGCTCTACATCAATCCGCGCGGCAGCACCAGCTACGGCGAGGAATTTGGTGATCTGATCCATCATGCGTATCCAGGAGACGATTTTTACGATTTGAATTCGGGCGTCGATGCGGTGATCGCGAAGGGATACGTCGATGCGAACAACGTTTTTGTCACGGGCGGCAGCGGCGGCGGAGTGCTGACCTGCTGGATGATCGATCGCAGCAAGCGCTTCCGCGCGGCAGCTTCGCTTTATCCTGTAATCAACTGGTACAGTTGGACGCTCACGACGGATATTTCAATTCTCGGGAGCCAATATTGGTTCCCTGGGCCGCCGTGGGAGTATCCAGACCAGTATATGAAGCGCTCGGTGCTTTCGCAGGTCGGCAATGTAGAAACTCCGACGATGTTGATGACCGGCGAGGCGGACTATCGCACGCCGATTTCCGAGGCGGAGCAGTTCTACACGGCGCTCAAGCTGAGGAAAATCGAAGCGGTGCTGGTGCGCGTTCCGGGAGAACCGCATGGCGTGAGCGTGCGTCCGAGTCACCAAATCGCGAAAGTGCTATACGTAGAGGATTGGTTCAACAAGCATAAGGCGCAAGAGTAGGCCTAAGGCGAGAGGCGGGAGAACTGGATGCGAATTCGCATGGCAACGATCTGCGGTGCGCTGCTCATTGTGATCGGCATCGTCACGATGATTCGCCCACAGTACAGCTATCGAGTGGACCAGCACCGCGAGCAGATTGCAGGATCGTCGGTGCTGTTCGAAACGCGAAAAGTGATCCGCTTTCCTCTGTGGTTCAGCATTCCCGTGCTGACGATTGGAGCAGCGATGGTGATCGTTGGCTGGCGCCAAGAGTAATCATCGAAACAAGATTCGATGGTGAGCGGCTTGCCAGTAATACACGCGCTCTGCGCCGTTTCAGTATCCTTCCTCCCCAGGTGAAGATGCCACCTTGCCGCCAAAGCGGCGATACACGATCGCGAAATAAATCGTCGCGAGAATGATTCCAACGATCCACCACATCAGTCCAATTTTCAAGCTGCGGTCGCCGGCCTTCGCATTTTCTACAGTGAGGGAAAACGCCGGATTGCCGCTGGAGGGAAGCACATCCGGATACAGTCCAGCTGCGACGCTTGCAAGCATTCCGATGAGATAGACGCAGGAGGAGAGGAACGCTTTTCCATCGCTCTTCAGGAAAACAATGATACCGATCAGTCCAGCCACGGCGAAGACAGGGAAAATCCAGCTCCAGGGGCGCGCCGCAAAACCTTGCGACAGATGAGGCTGAAGGTCGAAACTGGCCCAGGTAACAAGAATCGTAAAAAGTGCGACGAGCGGCCAAATTCTCTTGGAGAATATTCGCGCGCGTTCGTGCAGGCCATTTTCCGTCTTAAGAGCGATCCACAGCGCGCCGTGGATGCTCAGCGCTAATAGCGCAGTGACTCCGCCGAGGATCGTGTACCAATCCAGAATGCCGGTGGCGCCGTAAGGGCGAAAATTTGTCCACAGAGCTTCGAAGAACTGACCGTCAACGTTGAGCGGAACGCCGCGAACCACGTTGGCCAAAGCAGCGCCGTAAAACACAGCGAGCAACAGGCTGACCAGGAAAAACGTTCCATCCCAAAATGAGGCCCACATCGCGGTGTCAACGTGCCGGTGGAACTCGAGCGAAATTCCGCGCAAAATCAGGAGCCACAGGACAATCATCAGGGGGAGATAAAAACCGCTGAAACTCGAGGCGTAGAGCGCGGGAAACGCGAAATAGAGAGTACCGCCGCCGGCGATCAGCCAGACTTCGTTGCCGTCCCAAACCGGACCGATGGTGCGAGCCACGATACGGCGGTCGTTTTCGGTTCTTGTGATGATTAGATGCACGATCCCCGCGCCCAAATCGAAACCGTCGAGGACAACATACACCGTAATCATCAGAGCGACGAGGCAGAACCAGAGCGTACCCATTCGATTTCAGCTTCCCGCGCGCGAAGTCGTGAGTTCAGCTTCCGGGCCGCGCTCGATTTCACGGTAGAGCAAGAACAGATACAAAATTCCAAGGACAGTGTACAAACCCATGAAGCCGATCAGGGTAAACCACGCATTGCCAGCCGAAACGAGCGGCGACTCGCCCGCCGATGTTCGCATGAGACCGTAAATGAGCC
>JASHYE010000190.1 GCA_030043155.1 Candidatus Acidiferrales bacterium
GTGCGCTTCCAGAACATGCCCAGCAAAAACGTGGCGAACAGCGGCGCGTTCACAAAAGAAAAAATCAGCTGCAAATAATCCATAATGTTGCCGAACTGCAGCGCTACATAGGCCGCGGCGATGCTGATCAGCACGCCTCCCACGGTCGCCGCTTTTCCCATCCATAGATAATGTTCGTCGCTCTGGCCGGGCTTGATGTAGGACTGATAGATGTCGTACGTCCACACCGTGTTGAACGCCGTCACGTTTCCGGCCATGCCCGACATAAAACTCGCCAGCAGCGCCGTGATTCCCACCCCCAGCATTCCTGCGGGATAATACCGGCCCAGCAGCAGCGGCAGCGCCATGTTGTAGTCGATTTTCCCGTGCAACATGAACGACGCATGCGGCAGAATCGCCCACGCCGCCATTCCCGGAATGATCACCAGAAACGGAATGAACATCTTGGGAATCGCCGCGATCAGCGGAGTTTTTTGCGCCGCGTTCATATCCTGTGCCGCAAGCGCGCGCTGCACCACGAGAAAATCCGTGCACCAGTATCCGAACGAGAGCACGAATCCGAGGCCCGCCACCATCTGGAACCAGTCCACGCCCATCGGATTCGCCGACGCGTGCCCCAGGTTCGTCCACATGTTCATGAATCCTGCCGGCAGCCGCGCCGCCATTCCATGCCATCCACCGGCCTCGACCACAGAGAGCACCGCCAGAGGGAAAATCCCGAACACGATCAGGAAAAACTGCAAAACTTCGTTGTAGATCGACGAAGTCAGTCCGCCGAGGAAGGTGTAAATCAGCACCACAATCGCGGAAAGCAGAATCGTGGCGTGAATCGACCAGCCCAGAATCAGTTTGAACAGCAGCGCCATGGCGTACAAATTGATTCCGCTCGCGAGCACGGTCATCACCGCAAACGTAATCGCGTTCAATCCGCGCGTCTTTTCGTCGAAGCGCAGCCGCAGATATTCCGGCACCGATTTTGCGCGGCTGCCGTAATAGAACGGCATCATCGCCAGTCCGACGAAAAGCATCGCCGGTATCGCGCCGAGCCAGTAGAAATGGCACGTCAGCATTCCATATTCCGCGCCACTCGCGGCCATGCCCATGACTTCGAGCGCGCCGAGGTTCGCGGAAATAAATGCCAGCCCAGTAATCCACGCCGGAATTTTTCGCCCCGAAAGGAAAAAATCCAGGCTGGTCTTCATCGATTTTTTCAGCTTGAATCCCACGCCGAGGACAAAGGCGCAGTAGAGCGCGATGATCAGGTAATCAATCCAACTCAGGTGCATCGCTTCATCATTCTATGTGAATCGTGCGGGGAAGGGAACGAATTGGTGAACCTAAGAATAGAATACAGACATCTCAGATAGTCATTCCACTTTGCCTCTTAAAAGCAGCTTAGATACGACGGCAGAGACTTGGTTTTCATAGCCGCGCTCAGACATCCTCTGCAGGCTTTGCCGAAGCCACAGTTCGTCCCATAAGTCCCAATCGTTATCGGTAAAGTGTTTGCGCAACCCTTGCCGGTCCGCATCGCTCGCGATTCGACCGCATACAAGGCCCAGGCGGATACGTGCATTCGGTGCACAAGCACCTACATCACAAAGCTGCTGGCGGAGGCGCCCGAAGACAACCTTCCGCAGATTACCGTCCGCAAATAGCTTGAACCGCTTCGCGAACCTTTCGTCTTTGCCATCAAAAGCCCTGAGCGCCACACCGCCGGAATCCAGGTAGCTTTTGCATTCCACGACACGCAGTTCGTTGTCTCGTCCTCTGTAGCCAACGATGTCTAACTCCCATCGGGGCGATGATGGGCGGCCGATCAAAACCTTCTCGGCCTTGGTGAGGTCAACCTTGACGGAATTTCTGACCCAGTAACCGTCCATCCAGAGAATCTCGCTGACGACCTGCTCGAAAGCATCCATGTGTTGAACTCTAAATTAATTGTGAGGGCATAGAGGCAATTAGCGGTTACTGAGCGCTTCTCTTCGCTGACCTGCCTTTAACTACCCGTCCCCAAAATCAATTCCTTCTTCCCGCTCTTCCGTTGTTCCGTGGCTTTCGAGCAACCTGACGCAGCGATTCCATCGCAGAATGGCGTCATCATTTCCTTTAGGACGAATCTTCTCCGCCTCCTCGAAGCATCGCATGGCCTCTTCAAAGAGCACGCGAATCGCATGCGGCGGTCTTCCCGCGCGCAGTTGAACTTTCGCGCGGCGTTCGTGCAGCAAGCCCAAGTAATAAAACCGCTCATACGAATCCTTCAGCCGCCCAAAGACTTTTTCGACTTCTGCATATCGATCTGCGGGCGTGCCCGTAAACTGGTCGGTTATCGAGAGCCCCAGCACGCGCAGCGCCATTTGATGCTCCGGGTCGATCGCGAGAATGTCGTGGCAGATTGACTCTGCTTCTTCCGGCTCGTTCAAAAAACGATACAGCTCCGTTTTCGCCAGTGCTTCTTCGATTCCGGACTTCGAGATTTCCTTCAACTCATGGCCCATGACGCACTCCGTTGCCTTGTTCCGCGAGTGACACGGTCAATTCCCGCTATCGCTGCCCTTGATTTTTCGCGCAATCCACACCAGCGGATCATAAAACTGGTCCACCACTCGCTCCTTGAGCGGAATAATCGCGTTGTCCGTGATGTGAATTTCCTCGGGACACACTTCTGTGCAGCATTTCGTGATATTGCACAGCCCAATGCCCATCTGATTTCGCACGCCGCGGATCCGCGAGCCTGCGTCCAGCGGATGCATTTCCAGTCCCGCCACACGCACAAAATATCGCGGCCCGCCGTACTCCGCGTGCTTGCCGTGGTCGCGCAGCACGTGGCAAACATCCTGGCACAGGAAACATTCGATGCACTTCCGGAACTCCTGCGGCCGGTCCACATCCTTCTGATACATCTTCCATTTCGTTCCGGGCTGTGCATTGAACGCCGGAATTTTCCGGTTCACTTCGTAGTTCCAGGAAACATTTGTCACCAAATCTTTGATCACCGGAAATGCTTTCAGCGGCAGCACGGTGATGGGTTTGTCCTGCGGCAGCGAATCCATTCGCGTCTTACAGGTCAGCCGCGGTCTTCCATTCACTTCCGCCGAGCACGATCCGCATCGTCCGGCTTTGCAATTCCATCGCACCGCCAGATCCGGAGAAAGATGCCCTTGAATGTAGTGCAGCGCGTCCAGCACCACCATTCCGGGACTCAGCGGCACTTTGTATTCGACGGTTTTCCCCGTCGCTGCATCACCACGGTGCACCGCCATGGTTACTTCTGCCACATCCGCCTCCGCATTTTCACGCTTCGCAACTACGAGCAACCGCTCCCAGGGCTAATCGCTCTGGACGGTTTTCACTGCTCCTGGAGCTTTCGCTGCCACGGGCATAACATCCTTGTCGTCCGCGAACAATTGCCTCAATTCCTCCGGCATTTCCGGCACAGGCCGCTGGCGCAGTTTCATTTCGTCGCCTTCTTTCACGATGATGTTGTTTTTCTTGGCCCATTCCGCGTCGTAGTTCGGGAAATCAATTCGGCTATGCGCACCGCGGCTCTCCGTTCGAGCCAGTGCGCAGCGCGTCACCGCTTCGGCCGCCGTGAGCATCGACCGCAAGTCTCGCGCGAGGTGCCAGCCCGGATTAAACAGACGCGAGCCATCCACGTGCACTCGCCCCGCGCGCTCTTTCAAAGCTGCGATTTTATTGAGCGCTTCTTTCAAATCCGCTTCGTTTCGAAAAATTCCCACCAAGCTTTGTAGCGTGTTCTGCAAATTGCGGTGTATTTCGTAAGGGCCATCGCCAGCCGGACGCTCAAATGGCGCCAGCATCTCTCGTTCTGCATCGTCAATCTGCGCCGCATCTGTTTTCAACGCCCCGCAACTTTTCGCGTACGCTGCCGCCGCTCCGCCCGCACGTTTGCCAAACACCAACAAATCCGAAAGCGAATTTCCGCCCAGCCGGTTTGCGCCGTGCATTCCCGCTGCAGCTTCGCCTGCGGCAAAAAGCCCCGGAACCGTCGCTGCTCCGGTTTCTGCCTCCACACGGATTCCGCCCATCGTGTAGTGGCACGTCGGACCCACTTCCATCGGCCCTTTCGTGATGTCTACGTCCGCCAATTCTTTGAACTGGTGATACATTCCCGGCAGCTTCCTCTTCACGTACTCAGCCGGCTTGTGCGAAATGTCGAGATACGCGCCGCCATGCTCCGTGCCGCGTCCTTCTTTCACTTCGGTGTAAATCGAACGCGCCACCACATCGCGCGTCGAAAGCTCCATTCGCTTCGGGTCGTACTTCTCCATGAATCTTTCGCCGAGCTTGTTGCGCAGAATTCCGCCCTCGCCGCGCACCGCCTCCGTCACCAAAATTCCCTGCACGCCCGGCGGCCACACCATCCCCGTTGGATGGAACTGCACAAATTCCATATCCATCAATTCCGCGCCCGCTTCATACGCCACGGCCAGCCCATCGCCGGTGTATTCCCAGGAATTGGACGTGACCTTCCACGCCTTCCCGATTCCTCCCGTTGCAATCACCACGGCTTTTGCCTTGAACACCACAAATCTTCCTTGCTCGCGCCAGTAGGCAAAGGCGCCCGCGATTCGCTCGCCGTCTTTCAGCAATCGCGTCACTGTGCATTCCATGTACACGTCGAATCCCAGATGAACTCCGCGATCCTGCAGCGTGCGAATAATTTCCAGTCCGGTGCGGTCGCCGACGTGGCACAGCCGCTTGAACGTGTGCCCGCCAAAAGCGCGCTGCATGATTTCTCCCGCATCCGTGCGGTCGAAAAGCGCGCCCCAGTGTTCCAATTCGCGTACTCGGTCGGGAGATTCCAGTGCGTGCAAATGCGCCATCCTCCAGTTGTTCAGGAATTTCCCGCCGCGCATCGTGTCGCGGAAATGCGTCTTCCAATCATCAGCCGGATCCACGTTTCCCATCGCTGCCGCGACGCCGCCTTCCGCCATCACCGTATGCGCTTTGCCCAGCAGCGATTTACACACAACCCCCACGGTCGCGCCGCCGTTGAGCGCCTCGATCGCCGCACGCAATCCCGCGCCTCCAGC
>JASHYE010000021.1 GCA_030043155.1 Candidatus Acidiferrales bacterium
TTGCGATTCCTTTTGGCAATATTCGGAAGGCGAATTTGGTAGTCGAGTTCTGACGGAGAATTACTGAAATGGCGAGTTTGCTTTACCAAACAATCGAGCAAATCAGCCGCGAGAAACACATTGAGCCTGAGGTGATTGTCGCGGCGATTGAGGAAGCGATGGTCGTCGCGGGCCGTAAATTCTACAAGACAGACGAAGACCTGCGCTCGAAATTCAACCAGGAAACCGGACAGGTGGAGCTGTATTCGGTGCGAACCGTCGTCGAAGATGTGGCGGATCCGGTGCGGGAAATCACGCTCGCGGAAGCGCGCAAACAGCAGCCGGCAATCGAGATCGGCGGAGAAATCACCCAGTCTCGTGCCACGGATGTTCTCGGGCGCATTCAGGCGCAGACAGCGAAGCAGGTGATTTTGCAGAAGGTGCGCGAAGCGGAACGCGACACAATTTACAACGAGTTTCACACCCGAGTCGGCGAGCTGGTGAACTGCATTGTGAAGCGGCTCGACGGCCCGGATGTCATTGTCGATATTGGCCGTACGGAAGCGCGGCTGCCAAAGCGGGAACAGTCGCGACTCGAAACCTACAACGTCGGAGACCGGCTGCGCGTCGCAATTCGCGCTGTGGAGAAGGCGGCGAAAGGTCCGCAGGTAATCGTCTCGCGCGCAGATTCGGTGCTTGTGCAGCGCTTGTTCGAAATGGAAGTGCCGGAGATTTACGACGGAACCGTGCAAATCCGGGCTGTGGCGCGCGAAGCGGGCGAGCGCACGAAGATTGGGGTTGAGAGCCGCGACAAAGACGTTGATCCGGTCGGCGCATGCGTGGGAATGAAAGGCATGCGCGTGCAGTCGATTATTCGAGAACTGCGCGGCGAAAAAATCGACATTATTCCCTACAACGAAGACATTCTGATGTTCGCCCAGAAAGCGCTCAGCCCCGCGAAGGTCACTCGCGTGCAGGTGGTGGACGTTGAAGACAAACGGCTGGAAGTGATTGTCGAAGACACGCAGCTCTCTCTCGCGATTGGAAAGAAGGGACAGAACGTCAGACTCGCCAGTAAGCTGATCGGCTGGAACATCGACATTAAAAGCGAAGAGGAGAAGCGCCGCGACATCGAAGCGCAGATGGCCGAGCTTACCGTGGCAACGACTTCATTGTCAGAACTTGCAGGGGTCGGCCCGAAAACCATCGAGAAGCTTGAGGCTCATGGCATCACATCCATTGAACGGCTTGCCGACATGACGCCAGAGCAGTTGCTTGAGATTCCCGGCATCGGCGACAAGATGGTCGAAAAGATCCGCGTTTCAGTGGAGCAATACTTCCAATCGCTTGAGTCGCAGCAGAACGCAGAAGGAGAAACCGCGGAAGCAGCTGCTACAGCGACCGATGTTGCAGCGGAAGCGGAAGCGGAAGGGGAATTTGCGACCGAAGCGGGAGAAGTCACCGAAGCAGCTCCAGCCTCGGAAGAAGCAACAGAAGTGGAGACGGAAGCCGGTCCTCTGCCCGACGACTCTGCGGCAGGCGCAGATTCGAATGCACAGGAAGAATCAGAATCAATGGCGAGCAGTCAGAACGAGAGTGCAGAATCGGACGCGAACGGGCCGGACGAAAAGGTGGAGGGCAGCAATTAGCTGATGTCGGAAGCAGGTCAAATTCGAATCAATGAGCTCGCCCGGGAACTCGAGATCAAGGCGAAGGTCCTGATTGATTACTTACCAGAGATCGGGATCACCGAAAAAAAGACGCATTCGAGTTCACTGGAGAATGAGCAGGCCGAGAAGGTTCGCAAGCATTTCCGAGCAGAAGCGGACGCTGAGGCCGCCGCCGAAGCGGAGAAGCAGGCCAAGCTTGCAGCGGCGAAAGCGAAGCCGGCTGCGAAGATGGCTCCAACTCCCGCCGCAGCGCGTCCGGCTGCGCCGGCGAGCGCTCCGCCCCCAGCAGCGGCAAAGCCTGGAATTCCTGCCGGTGCGGCCGGCGCGAAACCGGTTATACGTCCTCCTGCCGCGCCACCAGCTGGAACTGTTCCAGCAACGCGCCCCGCAGCATCAGCTCCAGCCGCTCCATCTGCGGGAGTAAGCCATCCGCCGACAGCGCCGCGCACATCATCCCCTCCCGCATCTGTAGGCTCCGCGCCGCCAGCAGCTCAGAAACCGACGCCGCTTCCACCGAAGAAGACTCCCATTGTGAATCGTCCAGCAGCGGCTGGGCGTCCGGCCCCGCCCGCAGGCGGGTCCATAGGCGGGCAAAGACCCGGCGGATTCACAAGACCGGGTGCTCCCGTTCCTGGCCGTCCAGGTTCGCGACCCGGTGCACCGACCAGTTTCAGGCCGGCGGCGGTGCCGACGGGCCGCCCAGGCGGAGCGCCGTTGCGGCCTGGGCAGCGACCGGGGGGCCGTCCTGGCCAGCCGATGGGTGCCCGGCCTGCGGCTCCATTGCCGAAGGCTGAACCGGGCAAGCCACTCTACGTTCGCAAGACTCCACCGCGAGCGAAGCCGACCATTGAAAAGAAATTCGCCGAGGGCGAGCGCAAGCTTCATCCCGTCCGAGCGCGAGGAGGAGCTCCGGGCGCTCACGGGGGCGCGCACGCCGAGCCGGTCGCGCCAGTGGTTCGCGAGCCGAGAAACGTCACGATTACAGAAGGCATTACCGTTCGAGAGCTTTCCGAGAAGCTCGATGTTCGCGCGAAGGAATTGCTGAAGACTCTGCTCGATCGCGGCATTTTCGCGAGCATCAACCAGGCGCTGGACGTTCAAACTGCAACCAGCCTCGCCGAAGCGTTCAACGGAATTGTCCAGGTGGTTTCCTTTGAAGAGCAGATGGCCGAAGAAGTAGGTACGCCGGAGGAGAAGTCTGAAAAAACTTCTTCGCGGCCTCCCGTGGTTACCGTAATGGGCCACGTGGACCATGGAAAAACC
This sequence comes from Candidatus Acidiferrales bacterium, assembly GCA_030043155.1. Next base: position 2,913 of record JASHYE010000021.1, read on the forward strand.
AGCCTGCTCGACGCGATTCGTTCCACGGAGGTCGCCGCTGGTGAATCGGGCGGCATTACTCAGCACATCGGCGCGAGCCAGGTGCACGTCGATGGTCGCCGAATCGTCTTCATCGATACGCCGGGTCACGAAGCATTTACCCGCATGCGCGCCCGTGGCGCAAAGGTCACCGACATTGTGGTTCTTGTGGTCGGCGCGGATGACGGCGTAATGCCGCAAACCGAAGAGGCCATCGACCACGCCCGCGCCGCCAAAGTTCCGATTGTGGTGGCCATCAACAAAGTTGACCTTCCCGACGCTCAGCCGGAGCGAGTGAAACGCCAGCTTGCGGACCGCGGATTGATGCCCGAAGAATGGGGCGGCGACACGGTGATGGTGGAAGTTTCAGCGAAAACAAAGAAGAACATCGAACGGCTTCTGGAGATGATTCTGCTCGTGGGCGATCTGCGCGAACTTCGCGCGAATCCATCGACATCGGCCAGCGGCACCGTGCTTGAATCTCGCGTGGATAAAGGGCGAGGGCCGGTGGCCACCGTGCTTGTGCAGAATGGAATGCTGAATGTCGGCGACGTCTTCATCTGCGGCGCGGTTTTTGGAAAGGTGCGCGCGCTTTTTGATGACAAAGGCCAAAGCGTGAAGAGTGCCGGGCCATCCTCGCCGGTTGAAGTTCTCGGATTGCAGGGAGTTCCGGACGCGGGCGATCAGTTCCAGGTAGCCGATGAAGCCAAGGCTCGCCACATCGTTGAATACCGGCAGGCAAAGCTGCGCGAGGCTTCGCTTGCGAAATCGGCGACTTCTCGCCTCACGCTGGATCAGCTGCATGAGCAGCTGAAGAGCGGCGAAGTAAAGGATCTGCCAATTGTGATCAAGGCGGACGTTCAGGGCTCGGTTGAAGTCCTGAGTGAAATGCTGCCTAAGCTTTCGAGCGAGCAGGTGAAGTTGAAAATCATCCATGCGAGCGTGGGCGCTGTTTCCGAAACAGACGTTCTGCTCGCATCTGCGTCGAATGCAATCATCATCGGCTTCAATGTGCGTCCGGAACGCAAAGCGTCGGATCTTGCACAGCAGGAGAATGTCGAAATTCGCCTGCACACGATTATCTACGAAGTTGTCGACGAGATTAAGAAAGCCATGGTCGGCTTGCTCGCTCCAGTTATAAAGGAGCAGTACATGGGCCGCGCGGAAGTTCGCGACACATTCCGTATCAAAGGCGTGGGAATGATCGCGGGTTCGTACATACAGGACGGAATGATCAAGCGCGATTCGGAAGTGCGCGTTTTGCGCGACAACGTCGTGATTTATACCGGCCGCGTAAGCTCGCTCCGGCGTTTCAAGGACGATGTGGCCGAGGTGCGCAACGGATTCGAATGCGGCATCGGAATCTCCAATTTTGGCGATGTGAAAGTTGGGGATGTGCTGGAGTGCTTTACGATGGAAAAGCTGTCGCCGCTGAGCGCTAATTTAGTCGGTGAGAGTCGTGTAGAGGCCCGTTTGGAATCGCGAAATCGTTAGGGCATGGGTCGGCCGCGGGGGAAAGCACAATGCCGATTGGCCTCGTTACTCTCGAAATTCACATCCCCGACGCGCACTCCCTAAAAGACAAGCGGCAGGTCTTGCGCAGTTTGAAGGATCGCCTGCGAGGCCATTTCAATGTCGCGGTGGCGGAGCTGGATCATCAGGACCTCTGGCAGAGGTCCGTCGTTGGAGTCGTGGGAATTTCAGGTGAGGACGGCCATCTTTCGGAAACCATGGCCGCGGTGTTGCAGGAATCGGAGCAAGTGCTCGGTCGAAGTTTAATTTCCCACGAGATCGAATACCTTTGAGCAATTTATAGCTGAGCAGGGAAGCACGTCATGACCATCGCGGGACATCGCCCCGAACGAATTGCCGAAGAGATACGCAACGAAGTGAGCTTGATGCTTGCGGGTGAACTCAAAGACCCGCGGCTGGCAAGCGCAATGAACGTGACCGAAGTTCGCGTTACGCCGGACTTGAAGAACGTAAGAGTGTACGTCGAGATTTTGGGATCCGATGCCCAGCGCGCCGCCACACTGGATGGTTTAGTCGCTGCATCAGGCTTTATACGTCATGAACTGACGGAGCGGCTGCATTTACGGCGCGCGCCAGAAGTATTTTTTGTCCCCGACCGTTCGGAAGAGTACGGGCAACAGATAGAAGATCTCATCAAGCAGACTAAGCATCCAGAGGAGTCGTAGGTGATGGCGCAGGCGGGGCCTCCGTGCTTCGCTGCGCTCACGATTGCATGCCCCGCAAAATTCCACCGCCGCCAATTAACGGAGCTCTTGTTGTCGACAAACCTGGCGGGAAAACTTCTCACGATGTAGTTGAAGCGATCCGGCGGCTCGTCGGGTTCCGCCAGATCGGTCACCTCGGGACGCTCGACCCTCTGGCAACGGGAGTATTGGTCCTTCTCTTGGGCCGCGCCACGCGCCTGGCGCGTTTTTACTCCGGCCGCCGCAAACGCTACGATTGCACTGTGCGTTTTGGGTTTGCCACAGATACATACGATTCAGACGGCGAGCCTCAAGGAAAGGATCTGGCGCCAGCCCTCGATCGGAGAGCCATCGAACATTTCGCGGAGAAGCTCACAGGGTGTATTGAGCAGACACCGCCCGCATTCTCCGCAAAGAAAATTCACGGCCGTCCAGCTCACGAGCTCGCTCGAAAAAAGAAGCCAGTCGAGCTCAAGCCTCTGAGCGTGAACGTCTATGAATTTCGCCTCATCGATATCGAGGGCCCGTTAGCGCGATTCACGGTCGAATGCGGCGCGGGAACCTATATTCGTTCTCTGGCGCACGAGCTGGGAAGGTTCGAGGGTTCCGGCGCGCATCTCTCGGAAATAAGGCGGACAGCGGTCGGAGAATTCACTTTAGATCAGGCAATTGGCCTGAACGAATTGGCTGATGCTGCCAAGTCGGCACGCTTCGCCCAGCTCGTTATACCGGTGGAAAGCTTGTTAGCCGAAATACCGCGTGCGACCGTTCTCCCATTCGTCGAGAAGCGGATTTTTCATGGGGCCAAGTTCAACGTCGCTGTCGCGCAGATTCAGCCCGGGCGTGAGACTCTCTTGCAAGGCGCCACATCCGCATTGGATTCAGGCGAGCCGCGTGGCGCTCTCTTGCGAGTCTTTAATGGACAAGAACGGCTGATCGCATTGGCTGAGGCTGTGGTGCCACG
>JASHYE010000191.1 GCA_030043155.1 Candidatus Acidiferrales bacterium
TCGGTGGCGAACGTCGTGGACGCGATTGATCATGCCCGCGTATCCACACGCATTCTTTATGTGACCGCGCATCCTGACGATGAACGGTCGAGCGTGCTCACGTATTTGTCGAAGGGATTGGGAGACACCGTTGCTCTTTGCTCCACCACGCGTGGCGAAGGCGGACAGAATGCGATCGGTCCGGAGCTGGGTCCGGCGCTGAAAATTCTTCGAACGGATGAACTGTATCGTGCCACTCAGGATTACGGCGTGGAGCTCTTTTTCACGCGTTCGCCGGATTTCGGTTACTCGAAAAGCGCGAAGGAGACGCTCGACATTTGGCAAGGTATCACGAAGGAAGACTTAGTCCGGGTGATCCGGACCTTCCGTCCGAACATTGTGATCAACCAGTGGGGTGGTGTTCACACCGGACATGGCCAGCATCAGGCGACGGGCATTGTAACGCCGCTTGCTATACAGGCAGCCGATGATCCGAATGCGTATCCCGATCAATTCAAAGAAGGCTTGCGACCGTGGCATGTGGACCATGTGTTGCAATTTGTGTTCAGCGAAAGCGGGAATCAGCAAGGCGAGATTCAACTGCCGGTGGGGGAAATTTCTCCGTTGTGGGGCGAAAGCTATGCAGATCTGGGATTAGTCGGCTTTGCGAATCACCGCTCGCAGGGTATCACTCGGATCCTCGATTCCTCCTTTTTTCGCCGGCCGGTCGATTTGACGGTTGTGCAGGGCGATCCAATGAAATCTGAGGATCTCGCCCAGTCGCTCTTTTACATTGCCGCGGGGTCTAGCGCGCTGGAAGTCCCGCTCGGAGCTGCGGATGGAGCGCTCCTTACCGCGCGCCAGGCTGCTCTTCGCCTCGAGTGGCCGAATGCGGTGAGGTATCTAGCGCAGGCTGGAAAGCAAATTGAAAGCGCGATCAAGGCGGCGCAGGCAGATCCAGCCACTGATCAGAATGTGCTGTGGGCGCTGGAGCAGGAGCGCCGACGAATCGACGCGGCAATCGTAGAGGCTGGGGCTCTGCACGTTGATGGAGAAGCGGAGCAAGGTGCCCTGGTAGCTGGCGAGAGCTTTCCTGTGCGCGTGAATTGGTACGCTCGCTCGGATGCAGGAATTCACCTCGATCAGCCATCCCTCAAATTGCCGGCGGGGTGGTCATCTGATGGTGGGAATTCCAACGGCAATGCGGCGGATTCCGCGACAGCTATATCGTTCACCGTTCAGGTGTCAGCCGATGCCGTACCGCCTTCATCTCCGCAAGACGCCATTCTTCCCTGGCCAGCGCCGCTTGTCCAAGTGCATATGACAGGAACGGCGGACGGCTACAAATTTTCGCTGGATACGCCTGTGATCGCGCATGAATATACATCGACTACGGTAGAAACCATGCCTCTCGAGCTTGTTCCGGCGGTCACGCTTTCGGTTGATCCAGAACAAATCATGCTTCCTGTGAACCGGCCTTCGAGAGCGTTCCAACTGCTCGCACGTATCCACTATCACGGAAAAGCGGCTGCGCAAGTGCAGGCTGGAGTGGAAGTGCCGGAAGGCTGGAGCGTTACGTCAGTCTCTTCCATCGATTTCCCGGGTGCTGGCGACAGGCTGGCGCGGTTTACCGTAACTCCGCCGGAAGGGATTGGGCAGGGCGCTTATGAACTGAAGCCCTACGCGCGACTCGGCTCACGGAGTTTCACCACTTCCTATGAGGCGCTGCCATCGCTTCCTTCAAGACACGTCAGCGAGCCTGCTGTTGCTCAGGCGCACGTGCTGGACCTGACGATTCCGTCGAGCTTGCGCATCGGCTATGTTGCGGCGGGAATTGACCCTGTTCCTGAATCACTGCGGCAGCTTGGAGTCGATGTCACAATGCTGGACGAAGCTGCGCTTGCATTTGGAGACTTGAGCCATTTTGACGCGGTCGTCATAGGCATTCGAGCTTATGAGCTCAGGCCTGATTTGATGAGCGGGAATCATCGCCTGCTGGATTACGTCCAGAACGGGGGGACCCTCCTCGTCCAGTACGAGCGTGACTTTGCATGGGACAAGCTTTTACCGGCTCCGTTTCGCGCGACCATGGATCAGCCTGCCGAACGCATCACCGATGAAAATTCGCCCGTGCGTTTCGTAGATTCGAACAGCCCGTTGCTGAATTATCCCAATCGGATAACGCAGGATGATTTCCGGGGATGGATACAGGAGCGCGGCCTCTACTTCTGGGGGCAATGGGACCCTCGTTATCAGACTGTGCTTGCAATGCATGATCCGGGTGAATCGGACGCGTTAGGCGGGCTGGTATGGGCTCGTGATGGTAAGGGAGTTTACATTTACACGGGCTTGTCGTTCTTTCGACAGCTCCCCGCGGGCGTGCCCGGAGCGTACCGCCTGTTCGTCAACCTGCTGTGCGCGTCACGAGGTGGCTCTCAGAGGTGATTTGAAGAGCGTCTTTTGATGTTGTGCTCCACGGCCAAATCTCCGCTTTTGGACCAGCGAGAACCCTTCGCCGTTTACTCTAAAGAACGATTTTTCCTTCCCTCCGCTCCCTCGAAACAGCCAGTGCTATTCTCGGATGGCACTCTTTCTATTGCGCCAAACAAAAATTGGGGGATCAGATGCGAAGAGTTTTGATTCTGTGCGCGTTCATCACCTTATTGGGTTGTTCGAATGCGTGGGCTACTCAACAAAAGCAAAAGAAGGAGATGAACGGCGCTTCGGGAGAAGTTTTTGCTTCCGTGGCGGACGAGATCAATCACGACATTGGCGAAATGGTTGGAGCGTGGCAAGTCGGCGACATCGAGGCGATGCACAGCTACTATGCCGATGACGCCACGTGGGTTTCTGGAGGCTTCAACGCGCCGATTGCGGGCTGGCAGAATTACGTCCCGCAATATCTCCAAAGTC
>JASHYE010000022.1 GCA_030043155.1 Candidatus Acidiferrales bacterium
GAGATTCCGCCGATAGCATCGGGAGCAATGGGCTACATGATGTCCAAGGAGGCATATCTTAGCCATTTGGGCGGTCACAATCTTTGCCATGTGATGTTTTTCCTGCCGGCGAAGTCTTCTGCGGAATTGGGTGCGAATGACCCGGACTCGCCTATTTCTTCCACCTCTGTTTGGTTCCCGGAGCCTGGCAAACCGGACAACCCACTGGATCGAGAACTGCCGCCGCTACGGGTTTTCGTAGTCGCAGTGCCGTACTGGTCTGATGGCACTCTCGCGTTCCACTAAATAAAGTCAAAAGTCATATGGCGACAGCGACGTGGCCGCGTGTGTAGCCGCATGATAGATGCTGCGCAAGGCAGGACTGGAGCCCGTTTCGTCCCGGAATAACGACAAATCAGGATTGGGTGCTGGGTTGAGGCGCAGGAACTTCGACGGCGGGGAAGCGAATCAAAAAGCGCGCGCCGGAGGGAACGTTATCTTCGACGCGAAGAGTGCCGTGATGTTCTGCGATGATGCGGCTGGCGATGGCGAGGCCGAGGCCGGTGCCGCGATCCTTGGTGGAGAAATGCGGGAGGAAGAGCTTGTCTTTGTCTTCCGGAGAGATGCCGTGGCCGGTGTCAGCAACTTCGATTTCGACAGCATCGCCATTGCTAGCCAAGCGTGTCGCGACGGAGATGGTGCGGAGTGTGGCGCCTTCGAGGGCTTCGGCGGCGTTGTCGATCAGGTTGACGAGCACGCGACGAATGAGTTCCGAGTCGGCCTTCACGATGGGAAGCGAGGCAGTGAAGTTACGGTGGATTTCGATGCCGTCGAGGCGACCGCGAAAAACGTCGAGAGCTTGCGAGGCGATGGCGTTGACGTCAGACGGAGCAAGGCGCGCGGCAGGGAAGCGGGCAAATTGCGAAAATTCGTTGACGAGAGACTCGAGCGTTTGCACTTCGCGCTCGATGAGGCGGGCGCATTCGGAGACGAGCGCGGGCAAATCGGAGCGATCATCGCGGCGGCGCGAAGGGGCGGAGCGTTCGAGGTGGCGCAAGAGGCGTTGCGCGGAAAGCTGAATCGGAGTGAGAGGATTCTTGATTTCGTGGGCGATGCGCTGAGCAACTTCCTGCCAGGCGGCCGCTTTCTGGGCGCGGAGCAGTTCGGTGACGTCGTCGATGACGACGACGTAACCAGAATTGGAACGGGTGGAACCGAGGGAGCTGACGGTGACGGCCGCGTGATGTAACCGGCCGGCGGTGGAGATTTCGAGCTCTTGCGATGCGACTCCCATTCGCGCCGAGCGGCGCATGAGATGGAGGATTTGCTGCGCAGCATCGCTGCCGACGAGTTCCGAAAGGGAAGTGACGGAGGAGGCTTGAGGGCCAAACATCGCCAGAGCAGCGGGGTTGACCCGGTTGACGTTGGCGTTGGCATCGAGCGAGAGCACACCTGTGGGAATGTTTTCGAGGATGGTTTCCATCAATTTGCGGCGGCGCTCGATTTCCTCGACGGCTTGTTGAAGGCTGGAAGTGAAGTCGTCGATCTGCTTGCGGGAAAGGGAGAGCTGGCCGGCCATTTGATTGAAGGAGTCCACGAGGACGCCGAGCTCGTCGTGAGCGCGCGTAGTGATGCGGTAATCGAGATTGCCGCGCGAGATTTGCTGCGTGGCTTTCGCGAGGGCCTGGATGGGCACAGTGACCCGCTTCGACAGGAAAAGAGCGACCCATGTGGTAGCGAAAAGAAGAAGCAATGTAATCAGGAGCAAGCCGAGAAGAATTTCGCGCTTGAACAAACGCAGGCGTTGGTATTGGGTTCGGTAGGTGGCTGTCTGGCCCTGAATATCGTTCAGGCGTTGCAGAAAATCATCAGGAATATTGCGGCCGACGAGGACGGAACCGGATCTAAAAGGCGCGCGACCGGAGATGAAAAGGTTGCTTCCAATTTGCCAGACCTCAGAACCGCTAGGGAGAATTGCCAGCCGATGGAAGGAAGAGGCCGCAGAGTCAGGCACGCTGGCGGTTTCAGAGCCGTCGCGATTGACCATCCAGACGGCGTCGAATTCGGAATCGGAGCGAATCACATAGTGGCGAAGGTCGTGATTGCGTTTGTGTGGCGCGGAGAGCCAGTCGGCGACGCTTTGCGCGTGAGCATCGAGGCGGTCACGTTCCTTGGCGCTCATTTCGGCGATGAGAGCGCGGCTCTGTTGGTTGGCGATTTCGAGAGGCTTGGGGAACCAGATGTCCATGGTGCGATTGACGAGGGCGTAGCTGAAGAAGAAGAGGAAGATGATAGGGAGGAGCGAGACGCCCATCGCGCCCAGGACCATTTTGGTTTTGAAGCGCGAGCCGAGCAGGCCGGCGCGGTGTTCGGCGGCCAGGCGAACGATATTGCGAATCAGAATCAGCCCAAAAACGATGAATGCGATGACGATGAACGTGGAAAGAGCGAAAAGGATGATGAAGTCACTGCTGTCCTGCAAATGGATCGGAACATTGAGAGAACCGAGGGTGAAAATTGCGGCGGCGAGCATGGCGACA
>JASHYE010000023.1 GCA_030043155.1 Candidatus Acidiferrales bacterium
GACATCGAGGCGACGATGTACACGCCACAGCGAGGAATCGGCGGTGCGACTTTCGAGCTGCGCACCGCGGCGGAGCCGTCGGCGATTCTGCCGACGATACGCAAAGTGGTAGCAGAGCTGAATCCGAATCTGCCGCTTTTTCAGGTGAGCACGGAGTCGGAGCAGATTGACCGGCTGCTTTTCGAGCAGCGGCTGATCGCGCGGGTCTCGGGATTTTTCGGCGTGCTTGCGCTGGTGCTGGCGTGCATCGGATTGTACGGTCTGCTTTCCTATGAAGTGTCGCGGCGGACGCGCGAGATTGGCATTCGCACGGCGCTGGGTGCACAGCCGGGGAGCGTGTTGAAGTTGGTGCTGCGGCAGGGAATTGCGCTGGCGGTTGTGGGAGCGGTCGTCGGCATTGGCGTGGCGCTAAGCGTGACGCAGTATCTGTCGGCGATGCTGTATGACGTTCACGCGAACGATCCAGCAACGATTGCGGCCGTGGCGGTGCTGTTGATCGTGGTGGCGTTCGCGGCTTGCTACATTCCTGCGCGCCGCGCGACACGCGTGGATCCGATGGTCGCGCTGCGCTACGAGTGATAAATGTAGTGACGAGTGGGACAGTGGTCAGCAAACAATTCATAAACAATTGTGGCTACCCTTTAACTGTCATTCCGAGGAGTGAAGCGACGAGGAATCTGCATTTGTCTTAGAAAAAAGGCGAACTGCAGATTCTCCGATTTCAGGAGTCCGGTAGACTCCATCGGAGTCCCGAAACCGGACCTCGCTGCGCTCGGAATGACAATTAAGAGAGGCTTGCGGCGAGAGTTAAACAACTCCGCTCAAAGATGATTCGGAAACGATTCAACGATAGACTCGGCTCATGCAGGGAACCGTCAAATGGTTCAACAACGCGAAGGGATTCGGCTTCATCGGGCGCGATGATGGCGGGCCGGACGTGTTTGTGCATTACAGCGGAATCGCCAGCGAGAAGTTCAAGACGCTGCGCGAAGGCGACCGCGTCGAATTCGACATCGTGCAAGGCCCCAAGGGCGAGCAAGCCGCGAATGTCGTGAAGCTCTAGCTATCAAACGAGGAGCTTGATCGTAACAGTTCGGCAGGTGCGGTCTCTCGCTGGCGCTCTTCTTTTTGCTGCAGAGCCGTAAACAATCCAACAGAGAGGGCCATGCCTGTTTGCCAGACAGGGTACAGCGAGCACATCTGAATATTATCCGGGCTCATATAGCGATAACTCGGGAAGGCTTCCCAGATTGTCTTACCCAATGATGGTCCGAGTCGCCAGCCAATAATTCCCAGGATTCCGCTGAGAACAGAACCTAGCAGGATTCTCAGCAAATCGGGTTTGGTTTCGTCGGATGAGCGGAGCATTAAGAGCGTCGAACCAACAATCAGAAAACCGCCAATCAAGCCGCCGCACGCGACAATGGAAAGTTGTGCGCCGTCGCTTCGGCTGTGATAGATCATCCAGTTTGGAAGCCTTAGAACGATACTAAAAGACCCATAGAATGCGAGAAAGTAGGCCATTACGGATGCGCCGATCACGAACGCCATCTTCAGTGGGTTTCGAAGCTTGCGATATAGCGCGAAATAAACGCACAGGGCGACTCCAAAGACAGCACCAACCCAAAAGAATTGCACGCCTTCCGGCATTCTCAAGGAAGCGTCGCTTAATATGCCCGAAGTACATCCGAGCAGCAGCAGCGCGACCCAGGAGTATTTGCTCGCTATCTGGTTCATGTGCAGGCCAAAGACGCGGATGTTCCGGTCTTTGAACAAATATAGCTTCCTATCGCAGTAGTACATCATATGGTTCAAAGTTTTGGTGTCCCTTTTAATACGGTCGAAGCAGAATTCACGGAACCACTCTCGCCGAAAGCTGCATCGTTTATAATCCTCACATGGAAAATCGGGAGATTGCACGGATACTGCACGAAACGGCGGAGTTGCTGCAAATTGACAGCGCGATTATCGGGCGGTATCGCAGCTACGAAAAAGCGGCGGAGCTGATTTACAGCCTGCACGAACGCGTCGAAGAGCTGGCGAAGGACCGCAAGAAACTCACCGAACTGCCCGGAATCGGCGACAACATGGCCGAACATATCGATGAAATCATCGCCACCGGCGATTACGGCTTGCGGCAGAAACTTCTGAAGAAATATCCGTCAACGATGCTTCAGGTGCTCTCGCTGCAAGGGCTGGGGCCGAAGAAGGCTGCGTTTCTGTGGAAGGAATTCAAGGCTGGCAGCGTTGAGGATGTGGCAAAGCTCGCGCGCGAACAGAAACTGCGCGACGTTCCCGGGTTTGGCGAGAAAACCGAAGAGAATATCTTGAAGGCGGTGGAGTTTTTCCAGCGCTCGACGGGCCGCTTCCGCATCAACGCCGCCGAGAAAACTGCCGAGCAGGTGACGGAATATATCCAGAAGCTCGGCGACCAGATTGACATAATTACACCGGCAGGCTCATTGCGGCGCGGAAAAGAAACCATCGGCGACTTGGACTTCATCGTTGTGCCCGCTGGCAAATCTTCACAGAAGAAAATTGACGCGATTTGCGAGCACATTTTGAAGTTTCCGCCGATTGAGCAGGTGTTGGCGCACGGCGAAAACAAAGTCAGCTT
>JASHYE010000024.1 GCA_030043155.1 Candidatus Acidiferrales bacterium
GGCACGTGCAGGAATTGGAAGTACACGACGTCGCCGAAATTGCGCGCGGCGCGTTCGAAGCCAGCAAGCCAGTCCGCGCCGGGAAACGGAATGTTGCCGAGGATCGGCCAGCCCGGAGGACCGGGTGGTAATTTGCGGCGCGATTTCGATTTCTCTTGCGGCTGCGCCAGCGCGGTAGTCATCGCGCAACTAGTCTATCAGCAATGCGTCTCCGGGCAGACTCGAAGCAGGCTCACGCGACGGCCAATAGCGGCGCAGCCGGGAGCGGCAACGCCGCTCCCTGGCGAGCCTGGACGGTCAGTTTAGTGATGGTCGCTGTCGAAATGCGGATCCACTTTGCGGACCACCCCGTGTATCGCCTGCCCCCCGAAGTGACCTGAGGCAGGCGCCCCGAATACCAGCGTAATATTCGAATGTGCAACTACCGTCGCTACGTCTGTTCCTCCGTCGATGCACACCTGCAACTGCGACGACACGGCACCGGTAGGCGGAAAAGGTCCTCCGTTCGCCGCAACGACGGCCGTGCCCGTTATCTCAAAACGAGGGATGGGGATGGGTGCTGATGCGGGAAGCGGGCAGTCGGTCGGATCGAGTGTGACTTTGGCGCCCGTCATCGTGATGTGGTGCGTGTGCGGAACGCGGTCGCCTGGATTGTCGATCGTCGGCAGCCCACTAGCATCCGTCGGATTAAGCTCAACCCACAAATCGGAATGTTCCATGTTGAGCACTGCGGAAAAATCCGCGCGGCCCTTTTCTTCGTTGATCTGCAACGACCACGTTCCCCGCATTTCCCACGGGCCACTGACGCCGCTCTCTGGCGTGTAATCATTAATGAGCCCACTCATGTGATGAGGAAGCGTATCTTGCGCGCGAGCACCGCTGCTTGCCAGCAGTGCGAAAACGGCGACCACGCCTATCGCCCACAAAATGTGTTTGCTGTTCATTGGAGTCTCCGAAGTAAGATTCGCGCGCTGGCGAACCCTTTCGTACCGCACCGCGTTCGGTGCCCGGATTTGCGACTTAAGGATTCAATCAGGCGCTCCTGAGACCTTGGCGGTAATTAGCATCCCCGTCAAACAGCAACATACAGAACAGCGAATTGCCGCTAAATGCCATCAATTGCCGTCCGTTTGGCAAAGAGTTACAATCAACGAACTTAGTACCGCGTAAATGGCAAGCACGGGGAGAACGCCTGTGGACGACCCCTCGCCTAGCAAACAAGCCTCCCAAAAAGGCGTCGAGGAACGGTTGGACTCCTGGAAAGAGATCGCTGCATACCTGAATCGCGACGTTACGACGGTGCAACGCTGGGAGAAGCGCGAGGACATGCCTGTTCACCGGCATGTACACGACAAAAGAGGCTCCGTTTACGCGCTTGGTTCTGAGCTGGATAGCTGGCTGACGCTCCGCCGAGCGTCACTGGAAAATGAACACGCCGAGGCGGTGCGAACGTCAACTCCCCATGCAGGTTCATCCGGCGGAAGTCAGACCCGCCTCATTGCGGGGCGAATGCACAGATGGGTTGCGCTGGGCGGCGTGATTGCCGTAGCGGCTGTTGCTATTGCGTATGGCATTTTCCCACGCCCGAAAGCTGATGCCGGCGCACAGAAGATCAGATCCCTCGCGGTTTTGCCTCTGAAAAATCTTTCGGCGGACTCTGCTCAAGAATACCTGGCCGACGGAATGACCGACGCGCTCATTGGAAAGCTTGCTGGCATTCACGGCCTGCGCGTCATTTCGTATACCTCCGTGGCGCCCTTCAAAAATCCTACGATGAGTGTGCCAGAGATCGCGCAAAGGCTTCACGTGGACGCCATCGTCGAGGGATCGGTGATGCGTGATGGCAATCGCATTCGTGTCACCGCGCAGTTGATTCGCGGCGCTACGGACGATCACGTTTGGTCGCAAACCTATGACCGTGACTTGGCGGACGTGCTTGCGTTGCAAAGCGAAGTGGCGCAAGCCATTGCCGACAAAGTGGAAGTGACCGTTACGGGCGGCGAACACGAGCGGCTTGCGGCTTCGCGCCGTGTCGCACCGGAAGTGTACGACAGCTATCTCCAGGGCGTGTTTGCAATCAGCCGGAGCTACTCACGGGCGGATATCCAGAAGAGCATCGATTATTTCAACGCTGCGATAAAGCAAGACCCAACATTCGCCCCCGCTTATCTGGGGTTGGCCGATTCATATGATGATCTGGGTTCGAATTTCGTGGGAGGTAAACCCGATCTGGCTCTACAGAAAGTGATTGCCAACGCCCAAAAGGCTGTTCAACTCGATCCTACGCTGGCCGCGGCGCACAATGTGCTCGCGGGCGCACTTGAGCAGGACTGGCAATGGGCGGAAGCCAAAGCCGAACACCAGCGCGCCATTGAATTGAATCCGAATGATGCGGACGCCCATGCAGGCATGGCCATGTGGTTGCTATACGAGGGCCACGCGGACGAAGCTTTGGATTGGGTGGCACGCGCCCGTGCGCTCGATCCCGCTGGGATTGACGGCACCGATATCGCCTGGATGCTGCTTGAGGCGCGGCATTACGATGAAGCTCTGCGTGAGTTGCAAAGCGCGCTCGCCGTAGCCGCGGAGCCGGACAAGCCAGTAGTCCTGTGGGACCTGGGAATCGCATTGACCGTGACCAATCACCCTGCGGATGCAATTCCCCTTCTGGAAAAAGCGGCTTTGCTCTCCAATCATAGCCCCGGTGTTACGGGCAATCTAATCGCAGCTTATGCCCGTGCAGGCAGGCGCAAAGATGCTCTGCTGCTGCTCGGCGGATTGCAAAACCGGGCGAAAACCGCCTACGTTCCGGCTGGCGCGTTTGTGAGAGCGTATATTGGCCTCGGCGACCGCGAGCAGGCCTTCGTTTGGCTTTCGCAGGCGTGCAAAGAGCACTCGAATATGCTTGAGTTTCTCAAGGTCGCGCCCGAATTCGATTCCCTGCGCAGCGATCCCCGATTCGCGGATCTTCTTCATCGCGTCGGCCTGGATCAAAGCCTCTAGGTGACGCAATTTTTTGTCCACGAAGCCGTCCAGCGTCCCACCCAGTCCACGATGACCAGGGCGATGTAACTATCCGAACAACGAGCTGACGGCGATGCCGCCAATGTCGCCGAGAAAAGTGCCGACGCCGGGACCTTTTGACGCCTGCTCCTGCACATTCAGCAACTGCGAAGGCACACCCATGGCTTTTCCGAGCAGGTTGGAATTGATGTTGTAGGTGTTCTCCAGCGCGTTCAATCCCTCCGTTTGCTGCGAGATTTGCTCGTTGGCGAAGTCAATTTGATCCGATTGCGCCTGATTGGCGAGCGTCTGCGCTTGTTCCTGGCCCAGTTCCGCTTGCAACGCATCATATCCCGCGGCATTGTTTGTAGTCGCTACGCGGTTTGCAGCGGTTTCTTCCTGCGCGCCATAGGCGGCCTGCGCCGCGCCCATTCCCTGCTGCTCGATCGCCGATTGCTGTGCGGGGGTGTAGCCGGGGCTGTTCAGCAGGTTTTCGATGGAGGATGACAACTGGCCAAGTTCCTGCTGGCTCTCCTGATCAGTTTGCGAAATGAGTTGGTCCTGCGTGCCGAGCTGCTGTTGGGCTTCTTGTTGGACTTGCTGCTGTGCGCCTCTGCTCATGGTGATGTAGTTCCTTTCGGGATGAATTACTGAAGACTGATCCTCGTCCTGCGGAAATCGGTAACAGGCGGCAATTGATGATTCAAAAGACAAGGCAAGCGCGTATTAACGAAGACGCTTGCAATAGGGCGTCCAAGCGTCGTCGCGGAGCCAGCCGAGCTGCTGCAGACGGCGTCCAAAGCGTTTCGCTATGCGCGGCGGGAGCCAGGCGTGCGCGTCATGGAGCCCGTGGGCACGCAGATCAGCAGCACCGGCGCGATGCAATTCGAGCAACCGTGCGTAGCGTTCGCGGGAAGTGCCGGCCTGTGGATCCACGAGAAGATACATCTCGCAGGTAAGACGGGCGAGCGCGGCCATTACCGGGGTGCCAGCATCGTCGGTGAGCACAAGTTTGCTCACGAAAATTGGATCGCGCAAATCAGGAAAGGGGTAATCGAAACCCTGCGCGCGATGCATGGCGACGAGCGCGTTAAGGTCGGAGTCAGTGTATTCGCGAACCATAGAAAGACAGTGGCCAGTGATCAGTGGCTAGTGATCAGAGCACTCAAATGCAAATGCCGGGAACCGTGAAAATAATGTTTTTCATGGGATGCCAGTCCACCAAATCATCAAAAAACGCGATGGCGGAGAAGCGGATTCACGCGCGACACCTTTTCCGCAACGGTGAATGTGTCGTCGCCGGAAATCACGCCAAAAGGCGCGAGAGCAGCGGCCACGCGCTCCGAAATTGACGCGCGTGAAAGCGGATGCGGCAGCGCCTCGAATTCAGTGTCCGTTTCGAGCGCGATGTGCGCGGCCTCGTCGGCCGTAACCAGCGCCAGAATGAG
>JASHYE010000192.1 GCA_030043155.1 Candidatus Acidiferrales bacterium
GAAAAAGTTGTGGGAGAGATGTGGCCCGGCACGCCGGTGGTCCCGACGATGGAGACAGGGGCTACCGACGGTTATCGCCTACGTGATGCCGGCATCCCCACGTACGGAATATCAGGAGTTTTCATCGACATGAATGACGTGCGGGCGCACGGCCGGGACGAGCGCATTCTGGAGAGTTCGTTCTATTCAGGCGTGGACTTCTTTTACCGTTACATCAAAGCGCTTTCATCGTCACAGTAGACGCGTTGATTCGCTTAGCGCTTGCCGGGATGATGGATGAGATCCGCGGCCGCTTTTTTCGTTCGCGTGTAAGCTGTTTCCAAGGTCGACATCGCGCCACCGGGCGCTTCGCCGAGCAGCTTCACGGTAAAGTGATCGTCATCCTGCTGTGTGATGGTCACACGCAAACTCTGCCGTTGTCCGCCTAGCCCCAGGAACGCACCGGAATAACGCACAGTTTTCCCATTGTTGTCGCTCGTGCCATCGAGCACCAGAAATGCCGTCGAGCCGTTATAGATCCATATCGCTTCATACTGTTTTGAGCCGTTGTTATATCCATAGAGCCGCAACCCAGCGTAAGGCTGTCCAAACGAATCGCCGGAGTTCTCCTCTTCGAGGAATCTTCCGTCCAGAATGCTGCGCAGCCTGGCAGTGCCAGTCGATTGTTGCGGCTCCGCTCCCGGCGCTGAGTAGGTTTCCGTGGTCGTATAATCTCCAGCGCGCTTCATCAGTTGGGCGTGAGCGGGGCCGGGCTTGGCGGCTTCGGCGAGGGCCTGCATGGCTTTCTGCTGCTCGTCGTTTGGCGCCGTCTGCTGAGCCTCCTGCGCCATTGCGCTTGCCGCGAACAGAATGAGAAACGCTGCGATTCCAAGCCATTTAGTCTTCATTCGATCTCCTTGGAACCACAGAATCAAGGCAGTTATCTCAGGTTGCCTGAATGTACCCTTAAATCCAACCATCAATGTTCAGCCGTCATGTCTGAACCTGGCCGTGCTAACATGGATGACATCATCATGACTCTACACACTTATCCGATCACCATTGAGAGGGAAGGAAAGCATTATTACGCTTATAGCGAAGACTTCCCCAGAGTTTACGGCCTCGGCAAAACTATCGAGGCGGCCAAGAAAAGCATTTTAGAGGCGATGCACCTTTCCATCGAGCACTCCAAGAAAAATCGAAAGCCTCTTCCCCAAAACCGCACAGTGTACGCGGAGACTGTTACGATCGCCGTGGACTGAATGCCGCGCGTACGTGAATTACTGCGTTCCTTGAACATCACGGATACCGCAAGGTGCGCCAGACTGGCTCACATTTAATCCTTGAGCATTCCCAGCGCAGAACAGTCGTGATCCCAGTGCACAAAGGTGACCTGCCAAGAGGGCTTTTTCTGCGAATTTTGAAAGATGCAGGGTTCACTCAGGATGAATTTATGCAAGATTAGGGAATCTATCGGATCTTTTCGTCTTTTTCTATTTTTCCGTCGCGCAGACGGATGATCCGGTGCGCTTTCTGCGCGACGTCCGGCTCGTGCGTGACCAAGATGATTGTGTTGCCCTGCTGATGCAAGCGCGCGAACAGGGCCATGATTTCGTCGCCGGTTTGTGAATCCAAGTTGCCCGTCGGCTCATCCGCGAGGAGAATCGAAGGATTGTTGACCAAGGCGCGCGCGACCGCAACGCGCTGCCGCTGACCGCCGGAAAGTTCATTCGGCCGATGCATCATGCGCTCTCCAAGCTCCACTTGCTGCAGGGCGTGGCGTGCCCGCTCCTGCCGCTCCTCCGAAGGCGTTCCGTTGTAAATCATCGGCAATTCCACGTTGTGCAGCGCTGTCGCTCGAGGCAGCAGATTGAATGTCTGAAATACGAATCCAATTTCCTTATTTCGAATGTAGGCCAGTTCGTCGTCATCCAGATCGCTTACCAGCCGGCCTGCGAGCCAGTATGATCCTTTGCTCGGCGAATCGAGGCAACCGATCAAATTCATCAGCGTCGACTTGCCTGAGCCCGATGGGCCCATAATCGCAGTGTATTCCCCCTTGCGAATCTCCAATGACACTCCCCGCAAGGCGTGCACCTGCTCGGTTCCCATCTCGTAGGTTTTCCACAATTCTTCCGTGCAGATCACCAGGCCGGAATCAATCAAATCTTGCCGGAAGGATTGCGTTGCGATTTCTTCCACCGCCATCTGCTTTCGTGCTCCTCAGGATTGTCGCTTTACGATGTGCCTACCTGTGGAATGGTAGCTCAGTTCGTCGTTGCCGGAACGGAATTATCGATTTTGACCGTTGTGCCGGAGTGCAGCGAGCGCAGCGCTTCGTAGCTGCCTGTAACAACCACATCACCCGAATGGAGGCCGCTTGTGACTTCAATGTCGGTGACGCCACTGATTCCCGTCTGCACGGGAACAAAAATCGCTTTGTCGTTGCGCACGACAAACACGCCTTGAATATCATTCGAGGTTGTTCCGTCGGAATTGACCGCCGGCTTTGCGGCAGCCAAAGTCACACCGGAGCCGCCCTTTTGCCGGTCCTGGTCCGCTTGCAACTCCTCTTTGGTTCGCATCGCCAGAGCCTGAATAGGTATTGTGACCACGTTGGCCCTGTGGCCCGTATCGATTCGCGCCGTGCACGAAAGCCCCAGCCGTATTCCGTCTGGGGGCTGATCGAGGCGGACATGAACTTTGAAATCACGCGCTTCCTGACTGTTCGCGGAGGTTTGCTGGGTGGTCGCGAGGCCGGAAGTGCGCAAAATGGCCTCTTCGCCCACGTCGGCCACGTGGCCCTTGAAAACCTGACCCGGGTACGCGTCGACCGTGATGGTCGCCTGCTGGCCAACTTTGACGGTTGGCACGTCTGCTTCGTCGACCATTACTTCGGCATTCACCTCAGACATATCGGCAATGGTCATGAGGTAACTGCCTTCTGCATTCTGAATCCCAGGAACGACATATTCGCCTACCTTAACGGGGATGTAGGTAACCACCCCCGCGATCGGAGCGTCATAAACCGTCTTGTCCAGCACGTCACGCAGATGTACTTCCGTCGCGGAAGCCTGCGCGGCATTGAATTGCGCGACCGTCAGTTGATCGTGAGACTCTTTCGCGCGCGCCTGGTCTCCCGCAAGCGTGGCAGCTGCAGCTCCATACGCTGATTTATACGTATCGTAATCGGATTTGGCGATGAGGCCCGCTTGGTAAAGACCTTGCCCGCGCTTCCAGTCATTTTCGGCCTTTTCCAAATTTGCTTCGGCCTGTCGCACGTCCGCTTGCGCCGCCACATCGGCCGCTTGCGCCGATTGCACTCCGGCCTGCATTGAATCGATGGTCGCCTGCTGGGCTTTTACGTCCGCCGCGGGTTGAATCTTTTCCACACGCAAGAGCACGGCGCCCTTTTTGACGACATCTCCTTCGGTTACATCAATGTCTGTGATTTTGCCGATTCCCTGTCCGAGCACATTGGTGTAATTCTGCGCACGAATCTCACCGGAGGCAGTCACCAGCGACGTGATGTTTCCTTTCGCCGCGTACGCGGTCTGCACCGTAACGGTATCCTTATTCGACTTGACGCTGACAATCACAATGACCGTCAGCGCGACGATCGCGCCGATGATAAGGGCTGGTTTCTTCCACGTTTTCATGATCTCTTCCCGAAAATGACACTAGGTCAGATGCAGGCTTCCATCCTCAAGTTAATACGCTATGAGGGGGCGAAAAGTTTCTCAACAAATGGGCCCGGCTACCGATCAGCTTCCTTTTTTCTTCGCTTTCCATAGTACTCGACATTCCGCCAGCACCAAAACCAACTGTCCTGGCCGAGCACAATCGTTAAACACCGCGTTAGCATGCTCCGAGGGATAGGCAACCCACCGCCTTGCCCGCGAATCGGACTTGGTAAGGCTTAAGGGGTGAGCAGGTTAGCTTGACGGGTGTCGAGTTGCGGAATAGAATCTCAGTGTCCGAGGGAGTTCACCAATGAATCGCTGCTGGGCTGTGCCTCTCGTTGCCATTTTGGGATTCGTTTTGCTGCTTCCGGTTCTTGCGCGCTCGCAAGAGACCGATACGACCCAGCAGGAGCAGGACGCCCAGGCCGCGGCAAAAGCAAAGCAGAAAAAGCAGAAGGACCTTGAAAAAGAGTTGCTCCCAGTCTATCGCGACTGGCTCAACGGGCCCGTTTCCTACATCATCACGGCAGAAGAACGATCCGCTTTCTTACATCTTAATACAAATGAGGAACGCGAGAATTTCATCGAGGCTTTCTGGGAGCGCCGCAATCCGGATCCGGGCTCTGCCGAAAACACGTATAAAGAGGATTATTACGAGCGCATTGCATATGCCAATGAGCACTTCACGTCCGGCATCCCCGGCTGGAAAACCGATCGCGGCCGCATTTACCTGATTTGGGGCCCCCCCGACGATAAAGAATCGAATCCCTCTGGCGGTCCGTATGAACGTCCCGCGAGTGAAGGCGGGGGCGAAACCACGACCTATCCCTTTGAGGACTGGACTTATCACTACCTTCCCGGCCTCGGTGAAAACATCACTATCGAATTCGTCGATCCCACGGGCAGCGGCGAATACCACCTCACGATGGACCCGAGCGAAAAGGATGCACTCACTTACGTTCCTGGGGCAGGTCTTACCGAGCTAGAGTCGATGGGCCTGGCCTCGAAAACCCAGCGGTTCGAGAATACGGATGGCACTCACATGGCTCAGGGCCTCGGAATGGAGCCGGAAAACTATGACGAATTCAGCCGCTTGGAACAATACGCGAAAGTTCAGCAGGCGCCGGATGTGAAATTCAAAGACCTCGAAGCGGTGGTTAATGAGCGCCTGACTGCAAATCAGATCAAGTTTCAGTGCCAGTCGGATTTCCTGCGCATTACCGAAGACACGGATCTCGTCCCGATCACCATACAAATTCCTAATCGTGCTATGGGCTTCAAAGAAAAGAATGGCGTGGAAACGGCGAGCATGCACATTTTCGCGCGGATCACGAGCCTGACGGGTCGCGTAGTCCAAACGTTTGAAGATCCCATTTCAGCCGACACGCCGGATTCACTCCTCCAGCAGTACATAAAGGGTTCGGACATCTACCAGAGGGCGGTGCCGCTGACTCCAGGCCTCTACCGCTTGGACGTGGTCGTCAAAGACATCAACAGCGGCAACATGGGCGTGCTCAATACCGCTCTCAGGGTTCCGCGCTTTCCTGATGACACGCTGGGTACGAGCAGCCTGATTCTCGCTGACGAAATCCACAAGGTTTCGTCGACGGATATTGGCCAGGGGGCATTCGTTGTTGGGGATTTGAAGGTGCGCCCGAAGCTCGACGCCACTTTTTCGCAGGATAGCGAGATGGGTATTTTTCTCCAAGTCTACAATTTGAAAGTTGATCCCAAGAGTCACGAAGGCAATGCGACAATTCATTATCAGGTGATGCGTCCCGACGATCCCAATCCCGTCGTTCAATTCACTGAGAACTCCCGTCAGTACAATCAGCATGGCGAGGAAATCTGGATCGAGAAAGCGCTTGCGCTCCGGTCCATTCCGCCCGGAAATTACAAACTGCAAATCCAGATCACGGACAACGGCGACCAGCAGATGATCACTCCCACGGCCAATTTTACGGTCCTGGCGTCGGCGGCGGCCCCGGCTCCTTCGAAATGATGTGGAGGTAATATCGAGGTGAATTTTCGATTGATTCGCGCGTTCCTCCCTGTGATGGCTGTTCTCGCGCTTGCAGTTTCGTCTCTTGCCGCTGAACCACGCATGGGCAGGATTTCCGGAGTGGTGCTCGATGAGGCCGGAATGCCTCAGATGGGAGCCACAGTCGTGATTGCCAGCGAATCGTTAATTGCTGCTGATGGTGTACACCTGTTCACCAATGGCAACGGCCGGTTCATCTCCGGCACGCTTTCTCCGGGCGCTTACATGGTCCGCGTGACGTTAGCCGGCTTTCTGCCTGCGCTTCGCGCCGATGTGCTGGTTAACAACCGCGAGACTACCAATGTTCGAATTGAAATGGGTTCCGTGTTCAGCGGGTTGGCGGATTTGCACCAGCGCCCTGACCAGCATCCTGAGAATGATGACTGGGGCTGGGTCCTTCGCGCTGCCGCCGCCACGCGACCGATTCTTCGCTGGCAGGAACTTCCCCGCTCCTCGGATGATCCGAGCGCTGATCCTTTTACAGAGGACACTCTGAACCAAGACAAATGGCAAAGCCGTTTGGATGTCAGTTCCGGCGTACGCCCCGGGTCGGCAACCAGTTTCTCTGACTCGCCGGCAACCGCTGTTGCTTACCAGGAGAGTGTTGGGGCAAGCGGGCAACTGCTTTTTGCAGGTCAATTCAGTTACGAAAGCGAGAGCCCCAACGGCGGTTTTGCAGCGATTTGGCTGCCCACTGGGGACAGCAAAGATGGACCCGTCAGCAGTGCCGTTGTTCGTCAATCGCGCCTCGGATTCGATGGCCCGCTTTTCCGCGGCGTCCGTTTCGATCAACAGGGCGTTTTGGCTCTGGATGACAACGTAACGATCCGTTACGGCGCCGAGTATTTGCTCACCACGCTCGATAATGCCACTGCGGATGGTGTGCGCCCGCGCGCCGAACTAGCCGTTCAGCTCCCACATGAATGGCAGGCCTCCCTGCTCGTGGCCTCCCGTCCCTGGCCCGAGCAAAGTCCCGAAACCGTTGCGCCGCTCGAGTCCGCAGTCGATTCATTCGACGCCTTCCCCACGATGCTCTTCCGCAATGGCCGTCCGCTTCTTGAGAGCGGCTGGCATGAGGAAGTGGCACTGCAGCACATGGTTCAAAAGAATGGTCGCGTCCTGGTTGCCGCGTTTCACGACCGTTCGAGTAACATGGCCGTTTATGGTCAGGGAAGCGCTTTGGCCAACAATTCGGATTTTCTGCAGGACTTTTTCTCCGACGGTTTCGCCTATGACTCTGGCAATGCCGATTCGTATGGAATGCGGGCCGCCTATCAGGAGAAATTCTCGGATAACGTTTCTGCCACCCTCGTGTACGCCTGGGCCGGCGCTCTCAGTCCGCTCAGCCAAATGGCCCCCGATTCCGATCTTCGCGATATTCTCGCGATCCGCCAGTTGAATAGCATCGCCGGCTCCGTTTCGTCGAAAGTGCCTGTGACGAAAACGGACGTCACCGCCGGATACAAATGGATTGACGGCACTGCGGTCTCACGTCAGGACGAATTCGGCGAAGCCTACTTTGGTGTTGACCCCTACCTGAACATTATTGTTCGTCAACCCATTCCGTGTATGCATCACATGCAGGCCGTCGCGGATTTTGGCAATCTGCTTGCGCAGGGGTACGTGCCTATAACCACTCGCGATGGATCCGTAGTATTGGTCTCCGCCTACCGTACTTTTCGAGGGGGTATCAGCGTTCAGTTCTGAATTTCGCTATTTCAGCTATACCAGATTTGGAATTGAGCTTCCGAAATTTGGAATTTGTAGCACCCCTGGAACCCGCTGTCATTTAGCTATAAGATTTCAAGCTGCTTATGCAGAGTCTGACCTACGTCTTATGGAAATCAACGTGCAGTGAATCGCCATGGTGCGGTGTAGGCGGACCTGTCCACGACTAAAATCGCCATCATGAATGATAGTCCGCGAACTCGACTTACTGCTGTCCTGCTGGCGGTGCTGACGCTGGTAGCGGTTGTGTTTGGTGTGCTCAATTACCGCCAGCGTTCCCGTTTTGAACTGCCCGATGATGGGGTAACTTGGCTGGATACATCCACGGGCGTTCAAGCCTGGCACATTGAATCCGGTTCACCCGCCGCTATCTCAGGGATAAAAACAGGTGACGTTGTCATCTCCATCGCTGGCGTTCATATTCTTCGCGCCACGCAGGTAACTCAGCAGCTTTGGCGCGCCGGAGTCTGGACGCGAGTTCCTTATCAACTGACGCGCGAGGGTGTCTCGTTTCAGGCGAACATCGTCACCGCACCGGCCACCCGCCCCAATCTTATTTGGAACTGCTTCGCCATTGTCTCACTTCTATATCTTTTCATCGGTGTTTTCGTTTTTGCGCGTCGCTGGACGGCTCCGCGCGCAGTTCATTTCTATCTCTTTTGTCTCGTCTCTATTATTGCTTATGCCTTCCATTACAGCGGCAAGCTCAACTCGTTCGATTGGAGCATTTACTGGTCCAACGTCGTCGCTTTGTTGTTGCAAGGTGCTCTGCTTGTTCATTTCGCGCTGGTCTTTCCGACCCGCCGCGTCCGCAATCTGAAATGGTGGCTCGGCTTAGTCTACGCGATCCCGGCAGGCATGCTTCTTCTGCACATCAGCGTGGCCACCGCCGCTCTCGACTTGATGCCGTCCATCCAGAGCCGCTTCTTCCTCGATCAAGTTGAGCTAGGCTACTCAGGGTTTTATTTCCTCGCTGCCGCTTTCATTTTTCTTTTCAGCTATCGCCGCGCGCCCACGGGCCTGCTGCGGCAGCAGTTGAAATGGGTAACATTCGGAACGTTCACTGGCACGGTTCCTTTTCTATGCTGCTACATTCTTCCGTTCATGAGCGGCGTGGTGCCTTCGGAGTGGATGACGCTCTCGGCCTTCTCCCTCGTTCTGATACCCCTTTGCTTCGGCTATGCCATCGTGCGCTATCGGTTGATGGACGTCGACATCATCTTCAAGCGCGGCATTGCTTACACTCTTGCTACCGCTTCGGTGATCGCCGTTTATTTCGCGATCGTCGCCGGCATCGGATTGCTCTTTCATTCCACGGGTTCAGTTGGTTCGATTGGCACAATCATTGCGATCGTCATCGCCGCATTTCTGTTCCAGCCTCTGCGAGACTGGATGCAGGCGCGCCTCGACCATTTTTTTTACCGCGACCGCCTGAACTACCGTCGCACGCTAATCGAATTTGGCCGCACTCTGACGAA
>JASHYE010000005.1 GCA_030043155.1 Candidatus Acidiferrales bacterium
GAATTTCTTCTGCCCCCACGCCCGCTCCACATCCCTCCCAAACATCCACAGGAAAAACATATTGATGAGGATGTGCCAGATGCCGTCATGCAAAAACAAATACGTGAATGGCTGCCAGACGAATCCGTGCGTCACGTAGCGCGGGACCAGTCCGAGGTACACGATCCAAAAATTCCAGCCAGCGTATCCGAAGAAGGCTCTCGAGAGCTCCTGAAGCAGAAAAACTGCTGTGCAGGCGATCACCAGAAACTTGATCGCGGGTGTAATCGACCAATCCCAGTCGAATGTGAACCCGGTCGAAGCTGAGGAATAGCGCCGCATTGCAGGTCAAACGAGTTTATAGGCCAATTATCGCAGAGTCAAAAGGACGATCACGTTGGTAGTGGTGTCATTTGAAATGACACCACTACCATCACGTTTCGGTCCGCTACGGCCGGCCAGGAGGTACACTAGTCCATTTTACGGCGTGCGAAATAAAACTGCGTCGCCCCCAGAATCACAAACATTAGGACCGCAAAGATACGGCTGCTGGCAAGCGAACCCAGCACACTCGGCCCAATGTGCAGAAAGTGTTCCGGCAGGAAGTGATATCTGAAGTTTGGGTCACCGAAGAGATATATCACAATCCCGATCAGCCCAAAAATTCCGCCGCCCGCAATCAGCCCGCTTGCGTAAAGCGGCCCAGGTCCGATATCGCTGTCCGCGGTTTCTTTATTTTTCGTTCCACGTTCCGCCAGCCAGCGAATCACGCCACCTGCAAAAATGGCCATCGTAGTATCAATCGGCAGATACGCGCCCACTGCAAACGGAAGCGATCGTATCCCGAGTAGTTCAATGGCAATCACCAGAAACACGCCCACTAGCACCAACCGCCACGGGAGCTGTCGTTGCAGAATCCCATTAATCACGGTTGCCATAAGCCGCGCCTGCGGTGCCGATGCTTTTTCGCTTCCAATTCCGTGCACCCATTGCACGTCGATCTCTTGCGCAGCCGGATCGTACAAATAATTCCCATCTGGAACCACATGCGACCCAATCGCATTCAGCAGCACATAATTTTTGCCGCTATGCGCGAACTTCTGCTGCTCCACAGTCACGCCAGACGGCAGTTGGTTGATGTTCACCGCAATATTCGCTGGCTTGTATTCCTCCAGCCCGACATTCATCAAGTTCAGTGTTCCGCCTACCGCAAAGACCGACGTCATCACGCCGATCATCAATGCAAGCTGCTGTTTGGATGGAGTAGCGCCCACCAAATAACCTGTTTTCAGGTCCTGCGACGTTCCGCCCGCGTTCGACGAAGCCACGCACACGACGCCGCCAATTGTCAGCGCTAGCGCCGAAAAGGCAGCGCCGGTCCAATGCGCCACCAAAAACATCGCGCACGTCGCCATCAGCGTCGCAATCGCCATCCCGCTGATTGGGTTCGACGAATTTCCAATGAGCCCGCAAATCCGCGACGAGACGGTCACAAACAAAAATCCGAACACCACAACAAATACCGCCGCAATCAAGTTCGAAAGCAATCCCGTCTTTGCTCCGGGAATGGGACGAAATGTCAGCAGCACCCACATCATCACCACCACCGCGAGCGATCCCAGCACCACAATCTTCATCGAAAAGTCTCGATCCACGCGGCTCACGGCCGTCACAACTGAATTCACCGCCCGGCTCTTGCGAATATCCTTGAGCCCGGCGTTCAACGCCGAAACAATCGTCGGCAGCGTCTTCACAAGTGTTATGACTCCTGCCGCGGCAACCGCTCCCGCCCCCATGGGCCGTATGTACGACCGGTACAAATCGTCCGGCGTCATCTGTCCTATAGGAATTAGCCCGGGAAAGAGCGGCTGCGTCATCAGGCTCCCAAAGAATTTGATCGTCGGCATCAACACCAGCCACGAAAACACGCCACCCGCAAACAGCAATCCTGCGACCCGTGGGCCAATGATGTATCCCACGCCCATGTACTCCGGCGTGATGTTTGCTCGCATCGATGCGCCCGGCAGCCATCCCGGCTTGTACTCCGGCGTATCCGGCCAGAATCCCATGGTTTCCATCAGAAACGCGTATAGTCCGCCGAGTCCGAATCCCCAGAACACGCGGCTTGCGAATGATCCGCCTTTATCTCCTGCCACGAGAACGTCCGCGCAGGCGGTGCCCTCCGGATAAAGCAGGTTACCGTGCTCCTTCACAATCAATTGCCGTCGGAGCGGAATCATGAACAGCACGCCCAGCCACCCGCCGAGCAACGCCAGGAAAAAAACTCCCCAGTACTGCAGCGGAAAGCCGAGAAAAATGAGCGCCGGCAAAGTGAAAATCACGCCGCCAGCGATCGATTCGCCCGCCGACCCGGTCGTCTGCACAATGTTGTTTTCGAGGATGGTCGCCTTACCGAACGCTCGCAGAATGCTGATCGAAAGCACTGCGATCGGAATCGAAGCGGAAACGGTCAGCCCCGCGCGCAATCCCACGTACACAGTGATAGCGCCAAAAAATAGCCCCGCGAATATTCCAAGGATGATGGCCCTGCGGGTTAGTTCAGGCGGGTTGCTCTCGGGCGGAATATACGGATGGAATTCGCCGGGCGGTGCAATCGAGCTCCACGGCTTGTCCGTAACCGCCAACTCTACACCTCCGCATTCCTAAGCGCCCGCACGGTAGCATTACCCTCCACCCAACGCAAGCCAACTTCCCGAAGCCCATTGACATCTCGTCTCTGTGTGGGTACCGTCTCGGTAAAGTAATCGACATCGAAACGTGGCTGAGGCGCTTCGGCTTTCGCGCTGCTTCCGTTGCGTCTGTGGAGGGTGGTCCCATGCGCGCTGCGCGCTGTCCGTTTCCGCTTTTCTTGTTCGCTTTTGCTTGCTTGGCACTCGCAAACAGCGCGTCGGCGGGCGATGACTGGCTGCCCATCAATGCCGCTGACCTTGCCCTGAAAGATAACCCCTCCAGTCCTGGCTCTCATGCCATGATCCTTTATCGCCAAGAACACACGGACAGTCAGCATGCCTTCGTCACCGAATACTTCCGCATCAAGATCTTCACCGAACAGGGTAAGGAACAAGGAAACGTCGAGATTCCCTTCGTAAAAGGCCATGATCACGTGGAAGATCTCCGCGCGCGCACGATTCTTCCCAACGGCACCATTGTTCCGTTCTCCGGCCAGGTCTTTGAAAAGGAGATTGTCAAGGCTGGCGGGTTCAAAATGCTGGAAAAAACCTTCTCTATGCCTGATGTCCAACCCGGCTGCATTATTGAATACAAATACAAGCTGCAGAAAGATCCGCATTACTTTTGGAATGTGGGATGGGATGTTCAGGAAGACTTATTTACTCGCGACGCTGACTTTTCCATACGTTTGCCCGTCGGTCTGGGATCTCCGACCGTCGTCAGCCGCACGTTTGACCTGCCCCAGGCAGTCAAAATTGCAAAAGAGGAGAACGGCGACGCCGGCGTCACGTTGCACAACATCCCGGGCATCGTCAGGGAAGACTATATGCCGCCAGATGAGATGCTGCGAGGCCGTGTCGACTTCTCATTCGAGTATCCTGGCGCCGAGCAACAGACGACTGACCAATACTGGAAGCAAGCGGCCCAAATAATGGACGCGTTCATCGAGAAGTACATCGGAGATAAGAATGACTTGCAGAAAATGGTCACTCAAGTCGCGGCCTCTGCGGATCCACCCGAAACAAAACTCCGTAAGCTGTACACTCGCGTGCAGTCCATTCGAAATCTGTCTTACGAAGATCTCACCAGTCAGGAATGGAAGCGCCAGAAGATCCAGGACAATAAAAGTGTCCAAGATGTTCTCAAACACAACTACGCTTACAGTCGGGAAATTAACTATGCGTTTCTGGGTTTGGCGCAAGCCGCTGGATTCGATGCGAACGAAGTTTTTCTGGCGTCGCGTAACAAACATGCCCTCATGCCGGATCTCCACGATGTTTCAGAATTTGACGACGACGTGATTCGCGTCAAACTCTCCGGCCAAGATGAATATTTGGATCCCGGCGCAAAGTTCTATCCCTTTGGCATTCTGCCTTGGCAAGACACGGGTGTGGACGACGCGTTCCTGATAGACAAAGAAGGCTCCTTCGTCAAAATTCCGAAACCTGGGAGTACAAATGCTGTCACCATACGCCGCGCTACCCTGCGGCTTGGCGAAGACGGCTCGCTTTCCGGACCTCTCGAGGTTGATTTTACCGGCATTCGCGCCTGCGTCATTCGCCAGAATGAACGCAACGATGACGAGGTCGGCCGAAACAAAGACATGGCTGACGAAATCAAATCTTGGTTGCCTGCTGGCTCGGAATTCCAAATCACCAAGATTTCCGGTTGGGATGATTCTTCTGCCCCCCTCGTAATCTCGGGCGCCGTCGCCATTCCCACCTATGCGACGACCGCTGGCCATAAAGTACTTTTGCCGTTGACACCGTTCATTCCTCTCGAGGCTGCCTCCTTTCAATCCGCCAGGCGCGTCAACGATATTTATTTCGAATTTCCCTATGAGCAGCGAGACGACATCTCTATCGTCTTGCCCCCGAACTATCTGGTCGAGAGTTTGCCCCAGCAGGTACCGACAGTTATGCTTCAATCTCTTCAATACAGCATCTCTTCGGAAAAGCAAGGCAACACCATCCAAGTGAAGCGTACCCTCGACGTCGACGACGTTCTCTATCCGGTCACTTTTTATAGTGCCCTTCGCCAGGCTTTTAGTTCCGTGAAAACAGGTGACGATGAACAAGCTGTCTTGGAATCAGTGGCATCGGCCCATCAGAACTGACACTTTCGCTGTCCTTTTCTTGTCCGCGGCCTTGGCCTTGGCTGTCTCTCCGGCCACCCGCGCAGCCAATGTGCCCGATTGGCTTGCCGCTGCGGCCAAGCAGCCCATTCCGCCCACGGTTCCTGGGGACGCCGTTGCCGTGGTTCTCTATTTCGAGCAACAAACCACCGTGAAGTCCAACGGCGACATCGAAGTCCGCTACCGCAAGGCCTACAAAATCTTGCGTCCCAAAGGAAGGGATTACGGGACCCTCGAAGTCTACTTCTCCAGAATGACTCCCATCACTTATCTGAAAGCTTGGAGCATTCCTGCCGATGGCAACGTCTACGAGGTTAAGGATCACGACTCAGCTGAAACCCAAATGGCCGGCGGAGAGCTTTACGACGACCTAAAGATGAAAATGCTTATAATTCCAGCAGCCGATCCCGGCAACGTCATCGGCTACGAATACGTTCAAAAAGGCCGCCCCCTTATTTTTCAGGAAGAATGGGATTTTCAAGAACGCATTCCGGTACTTCAAGCGCAATGTACGCTGCAGATCCCTTCCGGTTGGAAATACGATTCAAATTGGGTCAACCATCCTGAAGTTCAGCCGCAAGCCCCAGCCTCAGACCAATACGTCTGGAACCTCACCAATATCCCTCCCGTGCCTGTTGAAGACTACATGCCTCCTTGGCGCGCCGTGGCTGGTCGCCTTGACCTCAAATTCTTCTCGCCCTCCAATGCATATCAATCCCAGCAGGCCGGCTCTTGGAGCCAAATGGGGCTATGGTACGCTGGGCTCGTTTCTTCCCGCCGTGACATCACTTCGGAAATCGCCATCCAAGTCGCCTCTCTCACTGCCCAGGCCAAAACGCCACTCGAAAAAATCCAGGCCATAGCCGAATACATGCAGCGTCACATTCGCTATGTCGCCATCGAAATCGGTATCGGCGGCTTTCAGCCTCACGCTGCGGATGAGGTTTTCAAGAATCAGTTCGGAGACTGCAAGGACAAGGCCACTCTGCTTAGCGCCATGTTAAAGGCCGCTGGCTTCGACTCTTACTATGCCGTTGCTCAGGTCAGCCGCGGCATCGTGCAGCCGAACTTCCCCTCTGTTTGGAGCTTCAATCATATGATTCTTGCCATCCGTCTCCCCGACGGTGTCCCCTCCACGAGTCTCTATTCGGTCGTCGACGATCCCAAACTCGGCAGGCTTCTGTTCTTCGATCCCACCAACGCCTACGTCCCGCTGGGCTACATCCCTTCTTACGAACAGGACAATTACGTTCTTCTCGTTGCCCCAGACGGCGGCCAGTTGGTCCACCTGCCGGTCCTGTCTCCTACAACGAATCGCCTCATGCGCGTGGGCCAATTCACTCTGAGCCCCACTGGCGATCTCTCCGGCGATGTTAAGGAAATCCGTTGGGGAGGTCCTGCGGTACAGAGCCGTGAGCAGTTCCTAGAAGGCCAGCCAAAAGACCGCGAAAAAATTATCGACCAATTCCTCGGCGCGTCTCTCGATAACTTTCAGTTGCAGAGCGCCAGCATCGACAACTTGACAACCTTCTCTGATAACCTCATTGTCGATTACCGCTTCGCTGCTCCTTCTTACGCCAAGCAAGCCGGCGACCTCATCATTCTTCGACCTCGCATCCTCGGCCTAAAAAGCTCATCCATTCTTTCCGATCCCAACCGCAAATATCCCGTCGAGTATACGGAGGCCACTTTGCAAACCGACGAATTCGATTTCACGTTGCCATCAGGATACGCCGTTGACGAACTTCCGCTGCCGGTGCAGGTCGACTGCGGCTACATCTCGTATAGCAGTAAAACCGTTCTTGACGGAAACATTCTGCATTACACTCGGACCTACCAGGTGAACCGTGTCATAGTTCCCGTCACTAAACTGAGTGACCTCCGGCTCGCTCTGAACGCCATTGCGGCAGATGAGCGTTCGGCAGTAATCTTGAAGCACGTCAGCTGAACCGAACCCTGCGCTTCCAAAGCGACAATAGCGATAAGGCTTGGAATTGTAAGCACCCGCGCGAGCTTTTACCTCAAGAAGTCACGCTTTGCTTGCAGGAGGAATGGCGGCGCTGGCCGCCTTTGCTGCCGACGCTATTCCTAGACGACCAATTCGTTGCACTCAACGCTCTCTACGGAACATACTCGCCAGTAATCCAAGGAAACCGCAGCCGGCGAACAGAAGAGGCGCAAGAATGGGCGGACCGTAGATGATGTTGTAGAGCAGCCGCTTCGTCCCGCCCGGCCGCCGCGTAATTCCCCGTGCGTGGTAGCAAAAACCTATCGTGCCATTTGCAATCGCCAGCGCCGAAGCTGCCGGCAGTAGTCTCTTCGCAACTTTCGGTTTCCAAATTGCTCCCAACGCTGTACCGATGAGCAAGCCCGCCACAATGATTGGACTCCACTGAATCTTGTATTTGAAATTATTATTGTAATGCGAATAGAGCGCCTCAAATCCACTGAAAAACGTCGCAAATGCGGTCGATAGCGCAGATGCTTTTGGAAACGCCCTTCGCGCACTTCTTGCAATTCAACAATTTCGTCCTTTTGCATCTTCGCTGGCAACAGGCGTGACAGTCCCGGCAACGGTACGCGTCGGAATCGCGCCAGACGCGGGCCATCTTCTCTCCGGAGGAATGAAGCAATCAATCCGAGATACGCGCTCAGAGCGGCTACTTCCCGCGGCTCGAAAAAGATTCGGCTCAATTGCATGAAACCAGAATCCTCACGAAGAAAAAGGACTCTGTGCCACCAAAGTCTTTCATTTATTTTTGATTGAATTCAGACAGGCGAGGTCACAGCCGAGAGCTAGGAAATTTCAGGAGAACTACACAATTTCCAGCATGCGATCAATAGCAATCTTGGCGCGCCGCGCAATCTCTGGCGGAACGCAAATCTGCGGCTCCAAAGTTTCCAGGGAACGGAGTATGCCGTCGAGAGTGATCGTCTTCATAAACTCGCACACCGCCTCGGGATTCACGGGAAGGAAGGACTTATGCGGCGACATCTTCCGCAAACGGTGCAGCATGCCAACCTCAGTGCCAATCGCAAACTCCTGAGCCGTCGAATTCGAGAGGTGCCGCATCATGCCTTCCGTAGAAAGGAAAAACGTCCGCTCCGAAGGAAGCGTACCGTCTGCAACGCGCGCCATGCACGAAGTCACGCAGCCGCATTCGGGATGGATCAGCAACTCAATATCCGGATGCTCTTCCATCATTTCAAGCACTTGCTCCGGTCGTATCGTGCGGTGCACGTGGCAATAGCCCGGATACGCAATAATGTTTGCCCTGCCCGTTTGCCGAGCAACAGCTGCAGCCAAAAATTTATCCGGCACAAAAAGAATTGGCCGCTCCGCCGGAATCGCGGACACAACCTTCACGGCATTTGCCGACGTGCAGCAATAATCGCTTTCTGCCTTCACTTCCGCCGAGGTATTTACGTATGAAACCACTACGGCTTCTGGATACCGCGCCTTCCACGCGCGAAGCTCCTTGGCAGTTATTGTCGAGGAAAGCGAGCAACCAGCGCGCAAGTCCGGCAGCAGGACGGTCTTGTCAGGAGAGAGAATTGCCGCCGTCTCCGCCATGAAGTTCACGCCGCAGAAGACGATAATCTCTGCTGGTGTCGATGCCGCTTGTTGCGACAATCCCAGCGAATCTCCTACGAAGTCGGCGATCTCCTGCACTTCATCCCGCTGGTAATTGTGCGCGAGGATCACTGCGTTCCGCTCTTCCTTCAAGCGGCCGATTCGTTCTTGTTTCG